>CAYZOD010000025.1:0-8974 GCA_964480165.1 uncultured archaeon | reverse complement strand
AACGGTGTCCTCGTGGGACGCCGCCGCTGGATACGCATAATCCTCTACATGGTCGGAGTCGCCATCGTCACATCAGTCATCATGTACCTCTTCGGCCTCATTGCCATGTATGTCCCTGCCCTCTCCGACTTCCTCCTCGTTCTATACCAGGCGATCTCCTTTGTCCTGCCACTTGCTGTCCTGACCGAGGTATACGTGGCGGACACCCGCGGTGAGTGATATGGATTTTGTCAGGGAAGCACTGGAATCGGCCAAGGCCACTCGTCAGCGTCGGCTCTTCGTCATATCCGGCGACTGGAAGAAGAGCATGAAGGTAGTGGGCCAGATACTCAAGGAGGCGCGCGATTACGTTGGGAAGGATCTGCTCTACTTCGCGGAGTTCCCAAAGGAGTCGGACATAGGTGAGCGCCGCTTCAAGGAGTTCGCCAGGAACGTTCACGGTCTCGGATACCTCGTCCAGAAGAAGCCCTTCGCCATAGCCAACACGGTCCTCGGCAGGACCTATGACGTCCTCGTCCTCGACGCATACGAGAACTTCCCACCAAGGGATATTGGGATTATTGTGGAGACCGTCCGTGGTCCTGGAATTATTATACTCCTCGTTCCCGAACTTCCCAAGTGGGCATCGTCCAAACTTTACTTCCACGAACAGTACGTCGTCACACCCCCATACTCCGTGGACGATTGCAGGGAGATATTCCTTAACCGCGTTGTGAAGAAACTCTTCGAACATGATGGCATATACATCCTCTCCGACGAGGGCAAGGTTGTTAAGCGGCCGAAAGAGAAGAAGAGAAAGAAGAAGGCGAAGAAGTTAAAGATCCCGAAGAAAACAGAGTTCCCAGAGGAGATATACAAACTTGCGGTTACTCAAGATCAGATCGACGTCATCCATGCCCTTGAATCCGTTCCAAAGAACAAGAAGCATGCATACGTTGTACTAGCCGATCGTGGCCGTGGGAAGTCGGCTGCTATAGGCCTCACCCTTGCGGGTATCCTCTCTCAGAAGAAATGGAAAGTAGTCGTTACTGCTCCGTCCTATCAGAACGCGGAGGAGGTCTTTCGCTTCGTTAAGGTCGGTCTGGATGCTCTGGGTAAGGAGTATAAGGATAAGAAGAGAGAGATCGTTGTTAAAGACGGCGGTGAGGTTGTATTCCTAGAGCCCCTCGACGCAGTGGAGCGAAAGGCGGATATACTAGTTGTGGATGAGGCTGCAGGCATCTACGTATCCGTCCTGAAGTCACTCCTCCGTAAATACAAGCGCATCATCTTCTCCACGACCACCCACGGCTACGAGGGAACGGGCCGCCTCTTCCAGTATAGATTTCTTCCTGCCCTCGAGGCGAAGTTTGAGGTCCATCAACTTCGCATGAGTGAGCCCATACGCTACGGCGAGGGCGATCCCATTGAGTCGTGGCTCTACGACGTCTTCCTCCTCGATGCGGAGCCCGCGGACCTGACGGAGGAGGATCTGAAGGATATAGAGGCGGGCAAACTCGTCTTTGAGAAGCTGGACGTCGAGAAGCTCTTCCTTGAGGATGAGGAAACGTTGCGTCAGTTCGTAGGCATATACGTCTACGCCCACTACAGGAACAACCCACGGGACGTGGCAATCCTTGCCGATGCGCCGAACCAGAACGCCTTCGTCGTCAGGACAGAGTCCGGTAAGGTCCTCTGCTCCCTCCAGGTGGCGGAGGAGGGAGGACTGCCGAAGGCCGTCATCGACCTCCTCAAGGAGGGTGAGATCGTCCAGGGGAACATAATCCCTGATCTCATGCTCAAGTACTACGGCTACGACAACTTCGCACGCGCCAAGGGACTCCGCGTTGTCCGCATTGCAACCCATCCCGAACTGCAGGGGAGGGGTATCGGCTCCTTCGCACTTGAGCGTCTGGTGAAGTATGCGAAGGAGAACGACTATGCCTGGGTCGGTGCCATCTTCGGTTCGTCGGAGAAACTGCTCCGTTTCTGGATGAAGAACGGCTTCATCCCCGTGCACGTCTCCCCCAAGCGCAACCCCGAGTCGGGAGAGTATTCAACGGCGGTTCTCTACCCCCTGCGACCTGCCATACGCGACATCGTCAACGTCTCGAACTTCGGCATGAAACTCCGCCTCGCCTACGAGATGGACAACTTCTACAGAAACATGGACGCAGAGGTCGCACTCCAGCTCTTCCTCTCAGGCGAGCGCAGGGATGTCCCCCTCGACCTCACGACCCCCGAGAAGCGCAAACTCAGGCGCATGGTGGAGGGAGGACTGCACTACGACGCGCTCTCTGAGGTAATCTACCGGATGACCATCAACTACTTCATAGGGAGGATGGAGCCGCCCATGGAGGAGAAGGACCGCCTCTACCTCATAGAGAAGGTGCTCAAGAAGCGCACGTGGAAGGGTGTCGGCGACGTCTTCAACAAGGATCCCATGAAGGTCGCCCGCCGTTTAGATAGAATACTCTACGGTCTGGCCCGGTGGTATCTGGGTGAGATCTCTTGATGCTCCATTTCCGCCCTGAATACGAGAGGGACGTTCTGTCGGGAAAGAAGAGAATAACCATACGCTACGGCAGGAAATACGATGTCCGGCCCGGCAATGTCGTCTTTCTGGCGATTCGAGGCAAGCCCATCGCGAAGGCGAGGATCACCCACGTATACGTCAAGAAATTGAGGGACCTGAATGAGCACGAGATAAAGATGGAGGGGTTTCGGTCGCTGAACGCCCTGATACGCCATCTCCGTCGTATATATCCAGACATCGGCCCCGACTCATATGTGACGATCCTCCGCTGGAAACTCCTCCGATAGCTATTTATACTATGCATTCCATCTTCGAGGGGTGATTGTGATGTGTAAGGACGTGTATAATACGGCGATATGGACGCTTCTGGTCGTTTCTGCCCTTGTGAGTGCATACCAGATATACAATCTGGCCACCATGCAGCAGGCGGCGGCTCAACAGTTCCTGCTGATTCTGGGCTACGTGGCGTATGCTATGCCCGTACTGGCGCTGGTCTTCTACGCCATAAAGCCGATCCGCTGGCTTGCAGTGATCGCAGCGGGCATCGCAGTGGCCCTGTCGAACTCAGTAGCCATGGCAGCATTCCTTCTGATCTACGTGTATGGGGCGATCAGCGGAAAGGAGTAGCACCACTAATTTATAAACCCCCTTCCCTTTTTCTCTGATGGGCCTCTTCGACACACCCCGTGCAAGCATACTTCTCCGCCCTGAAGTCCTCGATACCGACTACATTCCGGATATTCTTCCCCACCGTGAGGCCCAGATGAAGGACATCGCTTCTACAATTTCTTACGCCCTCGAATCGGGGAGGGCATCGAACGTATTCGTCGTCGGACCACCCGGAACAGGTAAAACCGCCTCAATACGCTACATCCTCCGTGAACTGTCTTCATACTCTCCCCTGACGTTCCAGACATACGTGAACTGCTGGGTCTACCGCACGAGATATTCCATAATCTCGTTCCTCGCCAAGGAACTCCGCATCCCTGTGCCTAGGAGGGGAGTTGCGCCTGACGAGGCGTACGACCGCATATTCTCTAAGCTGAACGACTTCCGCGGGGCCGTTATCGTCCTAGACGAGATCGATCGCCTCTCCCGTGAGTCATCAGAGGTGCTCTACGACTTTTCCCGCCTCCACGAGTTCCTTGAGATCCCGACGGTCATAATAACCATAGCCAACGATGATTCCTTTGTCTACCGTCTGGATCCACGTATATACTCCACCCTCTTCTCCAGGAAGATAGAATACGCGCCGTACACTGTTCCCCAGCTGAAGGACATCCTCCGCGAACGTGCAAAGATCGCCCTCGCCGACGGCAGTTATGACGATAATATCCTCGGTCTGTGTGCGGCAATCGGCTGGAAGAGGGGCGGAGATGCGCGCGCTGCGATCTCATGCCTTTATGAGGCAGCGGTCCTTGCGGAGCGCGAGGGTGCCGACAGGATAACTCCAGAGCACGTGCGTCGCGTTAGCTCCTCAATACCGTCTGCCCGCCACGAGAACCTGGATCCGAAGTATGTACCCATCGTTGATATCCTCCGGGAGAAGGGCGAACTCACCGTGCGCGAACTCTACGAGATTTACACGGACCGCGTCGAGAAGATAACGCTCCGCGCCTTCCGCAACTACCTCAGGGAACTCGAGGCACTTGGAATCATCGAGATGCGCCGCCTGAACGTCCGGGGCTATGTGCGCGCCGTCCGGCTCAAACAACCCTGAATATTGTTGCTTGGAAGACCTTCTCGAGAACGTGGCCCTTATATGTGTACACCTCCACCCTTCCCGTTCGCCCGTCGGGTGTGAGCACCAGATACACCCTCTTCTTGACGGGGACACCCCTGATTTCGTCGTCCTCCTCACGCTCCAGCTGAATGGTATATCCAGCGTTCCTCATCTGTTCTTCCCATTCATCCACGCTTGGATATATCTCGACAGCATGGTAATCTCTATACCATCCAGTGTACACAGGGGTAACCCTTAGATCCTTTAGAGCTGCCAGCAACGTTCCCGAATCGTACGCCAAATAGTCAGGGTATATGTAAACTGTCCGCTGACTCTTCAGTTCAGTTATTTCTGCGGCGATCTTCCTTGCGGTGTTTTCGTCCGGAAATACTGGGTGACCCATCGTTTCTAGCCCGGTGTATAGCTTCACCAGTGCGGAGGAGTCCATGCATAGCATTATACCGTTTCTGTCTAGATACTTTTTCGCGTCGGCGGGAAAGCTGGCGGGAAGGTTCGTTGCCGCCCTGAATTCGAGAGTAGGGAGCATATACAAGAAAGTGTTTGCCGTAAAGATGATCCCGATTGCCGCTGCTGCCCATTTCCACCTCTTCTCCATCCTCGACGCTGCATAGGCCACGAATGGAATGACCCACATGGCATTCCTGTAGCTGACCGTGCTGGTTCCCGCAAGGTAGAGGATCAACCCAATTGCAAGAAGTATTGCCACTGCCGAGTCCCACTTTCTCTTTATCACTGCGTGTGCCCCTGCTACGATTCCCACAATTGCAACGGCCGTGCCCATTCCTTTAAGGAGAAGCGATAATGCCGTGCCGTATCCGCTCCATATTCCCATGAACTCCCCCATTTCCACGGATCTTTCCGACAATACGAACGTTAGCATGCTCCACCAGATCGGAATAGTTATCCCCAGTCCAATCGCTGCCCATGCCGCGCGCTCTCTGTGGTTCCAGAAGAGGTATACCATCGCCGCCACAACCGCTGCGAAGGCAATCTCCTTTGTGGCGAGTGCCAGACCGAAGAGCATACCTCCGATTAATGACCTCCACATCCCCCTCTCCGCGAGCGCCACACCGATCAATACGAGCCCCACTGCGATGAGATCTTCCTTTCCGATCGTTCCCGTGATGAGTGCCGCGGGGGAGAGCAGGAGTATCGCTATGACTGCAGCATCTTCAATCCTTCCCTCCCTGCAGAAGAGCAGACATATACCAAGGGCGAACAGGAGGATTCCCGCTACTGTTCCCGCCCTGTGGAACCAGAGCGGATCCCCCGTCATCGCATATGGGATCCCACCGAGTATCGCCTCCGTGATCGCGGCTCCCCATCTCCAGCCCGGCTGCACTTCCCCGTGAACGAGTCTCTCTGCGCGGAGTACGAAGCCAGCCGAGTCCGTATGGTACGGTGCCCATGTGTTATACACGAAATAAGGGAGTGTTGCCAGAACGATGATGAGGAAGGGTATGATCCGTCTCCAGTCTGCGGGCATGCTAAAATATAAACATCCGCTGCATTTTAACCACATGGACAACCGTGAAGTGGCCCTGGAACTCCTGAAGATATTCCTCGAAACGCATCGTGAGAAGGTGGAACTTGACGAACTGGTCGATGCTTACCTCTACATACTTGACATCCTGGAGCACGGCCACCCGTCGGATGCCCATGGTAGCGCTCCCGCACCCGAGGGGCCGGCACCCTCCCAGAGCGACGATTCCCTCTTTGACTTCAAGCAGCCCCTTAGCGTTTCGGATAAGGAGGGGTGATCATACCCCCTCTATCGGATAAACGACGATTCCGCGTTCCCTCGTTATCTCCACAGGATGGACGAACTCAGAGTGCTTCGTTCCGCGCATCTTCCTTACCTGGAGGGTTCTCGTCGCCCTTCCGCCGAGGGCACCGTATCGCAGGACGATGAGGCCGTCCGCCACGTATTCCTCAACGCCGTATTTCGAGTAAACGCCTGCGTTCTCGGGGATCTCCGTGGTGACGATGGATGTGACGCCGGTCTTCGCCAGGACGTATGACATCTTCAGGATTGCCTTGCGCACCTCTACCTCCGTGTCGTATTTGAATCCCAGCGCCGGAAGGGAGTCAACGACCAGGCGTTTCGCCCCAATCTCCTTTACGGACTTTATGATCTCCACGAGGAGTTTGTCTAGACTGAATCCCGTTTCAGGAAGCGCATACTCCTCCTCAGAGGGGATACCCACCTTTGTGACCGTTCCGTCGATGATGCGGATCATGCCCTTCTCTTCGAGCGCCTTGAAGTCCCAGCCGAACTGGAGCATATCTTCCCGGATCGTCGCTGGTCTTTCGTCGAGGGTAACGAAGACCCCCGGCTCGCCGTAGTCCACTGCGCCCCTGTATATGAACTGAGAAGAGAATATGGTCTTCCCCGTGCCTGTCGATCCGGAGACGAGAACCATGCGCCTTCTTGGGATTCCCCCCTCTATGAGTTCGTCCAAGCCGTCAATTCCCGTTGGTGCGCGCTCCATGCTCATAGATGGAAGAGGTCATTTATATGCCCTTTCCCCCAGTGTTTATCGTGGCCCTCCGTCGCATGCATGCAAGGGATCTGACGATTTCTGAGGTTCGGGGCGACGGTGAGCGCGTTTCAGTTCTCTGCACCGTTGTCGAGTTCGATCCGAACAAGATGGAGGGCAAGATCGACGACGGTACTGGCATGGCTCTCGTTATCCTGGAAGACGTTCTATTCGCCGAGAAAATGCAGAGCGGAGCCCTTGTTCGAGTCGTAGGCAGGGCTTATAAATCGGACGAGGGACTATTAATTAGGGCAGAGGTCGTGCAGGATATGAAGGAGGTCGATCCCGCCCTTTACGCTCAGATACGTGAAATGGAAAGGAGGGTTTACAATGAAGGTGGTGTTTGATAGCGCAGATGTTCTCAAGAAGAGTATTAAGGCCCTCTCGGCTCTCATCGATGAGGGTGAGTTCATATTCGACGAGGAGGGGATGAAGCTCCGTGCAACCGATCCCTCTAAGATTGCGATGGTCGATTTCTCCCTTCCCAAGCACGCCTTCCGCGAGTATGATGTCCCTGGCCCCGTGAAGATCGGTCTCAACCTCTCCGACCTGCAGGACGTCTTCAAGAAGGCGAAGTCCTCTGAATCTGTTGAGATGTCCCTCTCCGAGGATGGATCCCGCTTCACCATAGAACTCGTGGGCCGCGCGAGGAGGCGCTTCGTTCTATCCGTTCTGGACCTCGGTGGCATGGAACTCCCGCTTCCTAAAATCCCCTTCACCGCCACGGCCAAGATCCTCGCGGAGGTCTTCGCATCTGCGCTCGATGACGCGTCCTCCTTCTCCACACACGTCACCATGGAGGTCACGCCCGAGGACTTCGTCATGCGCGCCTCCGGAAGCAAGGGCGAGTACGTCCTCGAACTGAAGAAGGACGTCCACGACGCACTCCTCGACCTCAACGTTTCCGAGCGCGCAAAGGCCTCATATCCCCTCGACTACCTGCAGGACATGGTCTCACAGGCAAACAAGAGCGCGGCGATCACCGTTTCCCTCTCGACGGATGCACCGCTCAAACTGGCCTACGCCATCGGCGATGCGAATTTCATATACTTCCTCGCGCCGAGGATAGAGACGGGTTGATCGCATGGAGATAATGCGGGTCCTCCTTGACGATCCCAAGCCCTGGAAGCAGGCTATCGACGCCCTCTACTCCTTTCTTCCTGAGGGTGTCTTCTACTTCGGGGAGGAGGGCGTGCGCCTCAACGCCATAGACCCCTCTCAGGTGGTCCTCGTTGATTTCTTCGCCCCTAGATCCATATTCACGAAGTATGAACTCAGTTCTCCCCCCATACGCGTCCCCCTCGACCTGAGCGAATACACGAAGATCCTCGCCCGCGTTTCAGGGGAGGACCGGCTGAGCATGGCGCTGGAGGACGTGAATCTTTCCGTCATCCTCGAGCGCCCCGACGGTTCCCTCCGCAGGGAGTTCTACGTTCCCCTCATGGACGTTCCGGATCGAGAAGCAGAGATTAGCCCCGTCGAGGGCACCGTGACCGTTAAGATACTCGGTAAGATCATGAAGGACGCTCTCAAGGACGCAGGGATCTTTTCCTCCTCTGCAGTCCTCGTTGCACGCGACGACATATTCATGGTGGAGGCGAAGGGTCAGGCAGGTGTTACGAGGACGGTTGCGCGGAGGGGCGATGCGGTGAAAATTGAGGGCGGTCCAGAGGCGGTTTCTCGCTACTCATTATCATTCCTGCAGAACATAATCCGCCCCGCCGATCCCGACAGTTTCGTGACGCTATCCTTCGGCAACGACACACCTTTGAGCATCTCCTACAAGATAGGCGATATCTCCCTGCGCTTCTACCTTGCCCACATGATCCTCTGATGCTCATGACTCGCATATACGTGGAGCCGGAGTTCGCCGCCCGGCTTCTGCGTATAAAGGATAGTGTTCAGCGCCGAGAAATCGCCAGAATTTTGAAGGAAGTCTCACATGATCCAAGTATTCTCAAACCGTTGAAGTCTATCGACCGCTACACTCTTTTAGAAGCAAAGCCCCGCCATTCTCTTCCATATCGGCTCTACTTCATATACGATTCAGAACGGGACGAATACATCGCTGTCTCGTGGGAGAGCAAAGATGTGCAGGAAAGGGAGATACAGCGTCTTTACAGGGAGATGAAGCGGCTATTCTCTGGCGTCTAATTTGTCCGCCATGTCTTCTGC
>CAYZOD010000024.1:0-9059 GCA_964480165.1 uncultured archaeon | reverse complement strand
TTCCCACAACTGCGCCCACGGACGCCTTCCCATCGTGCTCCACAGCGTTCTTGAGCGCATACTTATACGCGAGTTCATATATCTCCTCTTTCATTCAACCACCCTTTGAACACGTCCAGTATATGTGGGTCTTGGAAAACAACAACCGTTGTTTCCCTCGAATGTTCCCCGAGGGGTGCGAGGGGGATGTATATCGCCTTTTCCGTTAGAATGAAGTCGAATGGGCTTTTTACGTGTTTTCCGCCGAGGCGGTCGAGGAGTTCCTTGCTCTTCGGCGTGCTCCCCACGATCGTGTGATTGTCCACCTCGTCGCCCACGATGCCTATGAGCGCCTCGGGACGCTTGAAGCGGAGTATGTAGTTGCCCTTCACCTCTCCGCTCTCCGAGAGGACGGGAATGAGTTTCCCGATCTTCTCCACTCTCTTCTCGAGGCGCTCCAGTCTCTCCTTCTTCTCTCGAATCATAAGGCGTAACACTCGCAGGGGATCGCTCACCACGTATCGTCGTGGGCGGGTGTCTAACTCGGTGACGTATCCCCGGCGCACGAATTCCTCAAGAATCTCGTAGATCTTCGTTCTGGGCACGTCTGCATGCTCAGATATAGTCTTTGCATCTCCCTCACGTAGCCGGAAGAGTGCATAGAGCGTTCTCGCCTCATAGTCGTTCAGACCGAGATCCTTGAGCAGGGATACGAGCGCCTCATCCACGTCACTACCAATGGTGACAAACGTTTAAGTGCCTGTATGAAAAACCTTGCTTTCAATATTCTCACATGGAGAACGTCATCCTCTTCTCGGGCAAACACGGCGACTGGTCCTTTGCGCGTCAGATACGCACGCCCAGCGACGATGTTCCCGCATTTCTATCCACCGTCGCATCAGTCGTCAACCAGAGGGGCGACTTCTACGTCGCGGGGGCCTTCGACGTCTCGGAGCTCCTCGAAGCGCTGGACGGCGTTGTGAGAACGCGCAACGATTTGGACAAGGCCATATCCTCTGCCGTCCGTTCCCGTGCCGTCCAGTCCGCGGTATCCTCCATCGTTTCCACGGTTGCTTCAGAATACAATCTGGATAAGAAGCCTACAGCCGCGTTCAAGGATATCCTGAAGGTGTTCTCGGCCCGATACGTTCTTGCACAGAATGTAGGTGATTTTGAACACGTGCTTGACGTCGGCGAGAAAATATCGCCTCTCGGCGAGGGCTACTTCTTCGTGGCGAACACTGGGGAGTGGGTCGTCGTCAAGAAGCAGAAGATATCGGAGAAAACAACCCCTGTGGATCTCCTCTTCTACATTGCATCCCTGAGCAACTCGTTGCAGTTGAAGATCCCAGAGTTCGTTGATCTACCTGTGGTGAGCGGTAAGATTCGCCCGTCAGAGGCGTACGAACTTGCACTGAAGACATCGCATGGCGGGAAAGAGGAGCACATTTTTGACCTTGCCCTGAAGCGCTACTTCGCGCAGACGGGCTTCCCCATACATTACGGTGTTGCGTACGATCGTATCCGTCCGCCCAAGCGCATAAAGGGCGTCAAGACGAAGTGATTCACATGCCCTCTCTATTTTTCCTGTAGAATTTCGTTAGTGGGGCCGTGGGAGATCCGCGTCCCATCGCCTCGTGCAGCGCCGGCCTGTCGAGCGGTCGCGAAGACAAGCCATTGGGTATTAGGGGATCGAAGATCCCCTACATACGAATTCGCGGCTCGACGTGACTGCGTCACGCGCGCTCGGACGAAGTCCGAGACGCAATGAAATGGGCAGATAGTGGGGCCGCGGGGATTTGAACCCCGGATCTCAGGCTCCCGAAGCCTGAATGCTAGGCCAGGCTACACCACGGCCCCCCGTCAAGCGCTTAACTTCAAGGCAACGCAAGTGAAAGATGGGGAAAGGGTTTAAATTTTGCCCATGCGACGGAGTTTGGCGATCTTGTGCTTGATCTGCCTATGGGTAAGTCCGAGGGTTTTTCGTATCGTTCTCTCGGGAGCACCCCTGTTGATGAGTTCAATGAGCGCACGGTCCTTCTCGCTGAGTCTCCAGTACTCGCCGAGGGACTTCATGCACTCACCCCCATAAATCTTGGGCTGGGAAAAGCTTTATATACGGGGAACCTTATTTTCTCGGTGGTATTCATGAAGGAAATGCTCACCGTCCATGTTAAGGGGCGCTACATTGTCGTCCCGAAGCTTATTGGCGCGTTCTTCATCGTGGTGGCAGCGCTGATGCTTGTCTACGCGTCCCTTGATGCAGTGACCGCGTGGGACCGCGTGAGGGACATCCGCTCCTGTGTTGCCGGCGTTTACAGCGCTGATGATCCTGTAATTGCCTACCAGACCTGCGTCATGAAGGGAGCCTCCGCGGGTGTGTATGTATATACTCCGAACATGCGTGATCCAGGGAGGGAAGCGGTGCCTGACGAGGAGTTCTGGGCAATGATGATGCCGAAACTTGCGCAGTGGCTCTTCTGGGTGGTTGTCCTTATACTGGCGATCCTTGTCTACCAGTGGGGCAAACTCATGATTCCCGTCGAGGAGCAGATGACGGAGGTTGCCGACGTCCCTGCCCCTGCGAAGGCGGAGGAGAAGAAGGAGAAGCCCAAGCGCAGGACAAAAAGGAAAACCACGAAGACAACTAAGAAGAAGTAATTCCCTCCAACTTCTTCCTATATTTTCTCCCGATCTGCCTTATTATCCGTCTCCTGTGTAGCCCGCCCATCTGGAACGCTATTTCCCTTATGCTCTTACCCTCTGCCAGTTCTTCGAGGATCTTCCTCTCTTCCTCCGACTCGACGATCTTCTTTTCCAACGCCATTCTTGCAATCTCCTGCGGTGTCATACTTCCATAGTATTCTTCTTCGGGATCCCTGGGCGGGTCAAATACCTCGAGGAGGTCGAACTCTGCCACCGTAAGCTCCGTGCCTGGATCCTTACCGTACATATCCTCGAGCATCTTCCTGAGTTTTCGTAACGGAATCCCCTCTTTCCTTGCCTCCTCCTCTCCTATCTCTCCCAGTTTCTTTCTGTAGACGAGGACGATTCTTGCGCGCCCCACAATCTTTCCTCCCGCGTGAAGAAGCACCTCGTCACCCGGTTTGACCTTCAGAAACCGCCTGATCGTTATTCTCTTCTTTCCGGCCTTCACGAGGGGCCACAATTCCTTCTTGAGCATGATGTAGCCCATCGTTTATCCACTGCTCCCACAGGTTTTTATGCGTGTGCTCCGTTATACTCCCATGAAACTCCGTGTTAAGCGCCTCGATCTCGATGCGGACAGGCCAGTTGTTGTTCTCCACGAGGACGATGCAAAGAGGATAGGCACTTTTCCCGGCGGCCGTGTGGAACTCCGCCACGGGAACAGAACGGTCGTGGCCATCGTGAACACGACGAGGAAAACGGTTCAGCCGGGAGAGATAGGGCTTTACGCAGATACATGCGAGGAACTGGATGGGAAACTGGACTACGTTGAGGTCCAGCCGACCTCCGAGCCACGCAGCGTTCGATACATACGGAAGAAACTTGACGGCAAGCGATTGGGGAGCGGAGAGATATTCGAGATAATCATGGACGTTGTGGAGGATCGACTTACCTCTGCAGAGGCTGCGGCCTTCGTTGCTGCTTCATACATCCATGGGTTCAACATGGACGAGACCGTGGCCTTAACAGAGGCCATCGTCGCCTCTGGGGACATCATAGAGATATCCAAGGGGCCAGTAGTTGATAAACACTGCATAGGAGGCGTTCCGAACAACAGAACGACCATGCTCTTCGTTCCCATCATGGCATCCTTGGGCTTCTACGTCCCGAAGACTTCCTCCCGCGCCATTACCTCCCCTGCGGGCACAGCAGACACCATGGAGGTTCTTGCACGCGTAGACCTCTCCGCCGACGAGATAAAGGAGATCACAGAGAGTATTGGAGGAGTGATGGCGTGGGGCGGGGGCACGAGGATTGCGGCGGCTGACGACAAGCTCATAGCCATAAGGAGGCCCCTCTCTCTTGATCCTAGGGGCATGCTCTTGGCGTCGATTATGGCCAAGAAGAGGGCCGTTTCGTCGGACTATGTGCTCATTGACATTCCCATTGGTCCGGAGGCGAAGATACGGTCGGTGCGCAAGGCGGACGAATTGGCCGAGCAGTTCGTGCATCTCGGCCACCGCCTGGACATGAGGGTGAAGGCCGTAATCACCGATGGATCCGCCCCCATAGGGAAGGGCGTCGGTCCGATCCTCGAGGCACGCGACGTCCTTGAGATCATGTATGGTGGAGGCCCCCCTGACCTCAAGCAGAAGGGAGCGGAACTTGTGGCCCATATGCTCGAGTTCGTCAGGGGTGTTCCCTTCGACGAGGGTATGAAGATCGCGCTGGAGCAGATAAGAAGCGGTGCCGCCTGGAAGAAGATGCGAGAGATCATAGAGGCACAGGACGGCGATCCCGATGTGAAGCCGGAAGATCTTAAACCGGGGAAGTACGCGGAGACTATCGTTGCTGATAAGTCAGGAGGGGTGCGCCACATAGCCAACCATGGCATCGCAGCGCTGGCAATGACCGCGGGGGCACCTTTTGCAAAGGGAGCGGGTGTGTATATCCACGTCTCCCGCGGTGATCGTGTGGAGAAGGGTGATCCGCTGGTGACTGTCTACGCCGAGTCGAAGAAACTTCTGAAGGACGCCCTCACATTGAATGTCCATCCCGTCGAGGTAGAGTGATTTTTATATCACTTCCCCCTTCTTCTTCCGATGCTCATCTCCTCCTGGGAAGACGTCGTGAAGAAGTATCCGGAACTGGCGAAGAACGCGGATCGCCCGGAGGTCGACGCTATTCGCCAGTATCTAAAGACGGGTGGCATCATAAAGACGGCGGACGGCGAGGATTTCAGGATCGTTTATCCCACGAAGAAGATGATCGACGAGCGTATCGCCACCCTCCGCCGCCAGCGAACCTACTATCTGAAGGAAATGAACAAGTTAAAGTCCCTGGAGCGGGATTTCACACCCATACGCCTGGCCTTTGATCCCATCTACATGAAGCACCAGATGAAGATGCTCGCCGATAGGAAGTACAAGGAGGCGTTCATGCGCTTGGGGTTTTCCTGGGAGCATTTCCTCGATCCCAAGACGCGTAAGATAATCAAGCAGTTCATGGAGGATCCCGATTACAGGGCAAGGGTGCTCCAGGCATTGGACGAGTCCCCGGTCTACCGCTCGAGGAAGTTTGGTGCCATATCCGAGGCGGCGAGGAACACGCGTCACGAACTCATCAACAGGAAGATTCAGACACTGCAGAAGAAGGTGGATCAGCTCGACCGCCAGATCACGACGCTCACTCTCCTCAAAAGGTGGATGTAGTGGATGATATCGTCTCGGAGATTCTCAAGCGCCATGGATTCGATTCTCTCAATCCTGTGCAAGAGGCAGCGGTCCCCCACGTTCTCTCGGGAAGGAACGTCGTTGTTTCCTCCCCCACCGCCTCCGGCAAAACGGTAATCGCCGAGATGGCCATTCTTCGCGCTATTTCTCAGGGTAAGAAGGCGGTATATACATGTCCTCTTCGTGCCCTCGCCTCAGAGCACTACAAGGAGTTCAAGGAACTGTATCCGGAGTACCGGGTGGCGCTCTCCATAGGGGATTTCGACTCGGCGGATACCTGGGCGCGAAACTACGATGTCATATTCACCACGTATGAGAAACTGGACTCGCTGCTCCGCCACGGCGCACCTTGGCTCTCAGAGGTCGGCACACTCATTGTTGACGAGGTTCATGAGATCGATTCTGATCGCGGGCCCACAATAGAGGTCCTCCTCACCCGTTTCCTTCTCAGACGGAGCGTTCAAATCGTTGCCCTTTCGGCAACCATACCCAACGCCTTCGAACTCGCTCATTGGCTCGGTGCTGAACTCGTTACCTCTGAGTGGAGACCGGTGACGCTGCGCGAGGGAATCCTCTATCAGAAGTCCGTTCTCTTCTCAGACGGATCTGCCTACGAACTCCGTAGCGATCAGAAGGACGATCTCTTTGCCCTCGTTGAGGATACGCTCTCTCAGGGGAAGCAGATACTCATCTTCACCATGACGAGGAAGAATGCGGAGTCCGTGGCCCGACGATTGAGGCCCATTGTCTCCCGTTACGTGCGATCGCGCTCTACCCTTCGAAGGATTTCCGATAAGATCCTCCACGCCCTTGAGAGCCCGACGAGCCAGTGCAGGGAACTAGCGGAGGACGTTCTGAACGGGGTGGCGTTCCACCATGCTGGTTTAGTATCGAAACAGAGGGAGATCGTAGAGGATGCCTTCCGCGAGGGGAAGATCCTCGTTATTGTGGCGACCCCTACCCTCGCTGCCGGTGTAAACCTTCCGGCCTTCCGTGTTCTCCTCCACTCTGTGAAGCGTTACGGCGGTGCCGGTTACGAAGCGATTCCCGTCAGAGAATACAAGCAGATGGCGGGCCGTGCGGGAAGACCGAAATACGACGACCACGGAGAAGCGATCATACTTGCGCGGGACGACGGACAGGTTCAAGATCTCCTCGAACACTACATACTGGGCGATCCTGAGAACATATACTCGCGCCTCGGCACGGAATCAGCCCTCAGATTCCATACGCTGGCACTTATCGCCACGGCCCCCTCTATGGATCGGGAACGCCTCTTCCACTTCTTCTCGAATACCTTCTATGCCCTACAGTATGGGGACGTCGATGCGGTGCTTGAACGGGTGGACGCGATTCTCTCCTGGCTTGAAAGGAACAACTTCGTCCGGGTAGACGAAAAAATCGTTGCCACGGATCTGGGGAAGAGAACCGCACAGTTATACATCGATCCGCTCACGGCGAAGTCCTTTGTTGATTTCATCCGCTCGCCGCGCTTCGGGGAGATCCCATTCCTCTACACCCTTGCAGACACGTCTGAAATGCGCCCATACCCATCCGTTTCCAGGAAGGACGAGGCGGGCCTCTGGGAACTTGCAGAGGAGTACTCGGCGGAGATCCCTGTGGACTTCCACTCTTGGGAGTTCGACGACTACAACTTCCTGAACAAGTGGAAACTGACCCTTGTTCTCCACTCATGGATAAATGAAATGCACGAGGACGACATCCTCAGGAACTACGACGTCACCCCTGGAATACTGAGGGCATACGTCACAAACGCCGAATGGTTATCCTACGCCCTTGCGGAACTGTCGAAACTCTTTGAGGAGAAGCGTGTCTGGCGCTATGCGGACATAATGTCCAGACGCCTCCACTACGGCGTCAGGGAGGAACTGCTGGAGCTTGTGCAACTCAGGGGGATCGGAAGGGTGCGTGCCAGGAAGCTTTATAATGCTGGCATACGTAATGTTCATGATCTGGGGCGCGCGGATCCCGCCCTCGTCGCCGAGATACTTGGCCCTAAGATCGCCAAGGATGTCCTCCGGCAGATAGGGCGGAAACTGACGGCGGAGGAAGAACGAACTGTCCGGTCCGCGGCTCTGAAAGATCAGACGACTATCGACATGTTCACGGAGTGATGGCGATGGAGGAGCTGCAGGTTCTCAGGGACGACGAGACGAGGCGTGTCATGATAGGACGAAAGGCGTCTCTATTCTCCCGTGAAGGATTTCGGGGCGCACTCTTCGTTGGCAGAATAGAGGAAGAGGGCCCCCTTAAGGGCTACGACGTTTACGTGGATGCACTGTATCCCCACGTCATATTCGTTGCGGGTGCGCGCGGCTCGGGAAAATCGTACACCCTGGGTGTCTTCGTTGAGGAACTGGCGGAAAAGAACCCATATGTGGGCGTTGTCGTCATTGATCCTGTGGGCATCTACTGGTCCATGAAGCTGCCCAACCGCCAGAGCGAGGAAATACGCGCGCTGACGAACTGGGGGCTCACGCCGAAGGGCTACGACAACGTGAAGATATTTATCCCCGTCGGTGCCGTCGGTTCCGTTCCCAAGAACACATACGACGCGGTCTTCGCCCTCAGACCATCCATGCTCACAGTGGACGACTGGGCGCTCACCTTCGGCATCGATCGTTTCTCGCCATCTGGCATGCTCCTTGAGAAGGTGCTTGAGGCGGTGAGGAAGGAGTATGGCGATGACTACTCTCTCGAGGATATCATATCCAAACTGGAGAAGTGGGAGGAGTTGCGGGATAAGGAGAAGGGGTTCAAGCCGGAAACGATACGTGCACTTCTCTCTCGATTCTACGCGGCCCGTTCCTGGGGTGTATTCTCCGATCAGGGCACCCCACTCACGGAGATATCCAAGCCCGGAATCGTTTCTGTCATAGACGTTTCATTCCTCGACGAGAATGTCGGTGCCCTCGTTATAGGTGTTCTGGCGAGGCGCATCCTTCACGCGAGGAAGATCGCCACGCGCAAGGAGGCAGCGAAGATACTGAACGTTGAGAGTGGTGGTCGCGATGAAACGGACATTCCTCCGACGTGGCTTGTGATCGACGAGGCGCACATCCTCATACCCTCTGGGAACAAGAAGACGCCGGCAACGGATGCACTCATTGAGTACGTGAAACAGGGGCGCCGCCCTGGCTGTTCTCTCCTCTTCGCCACCCAGCAGCCCGCAGCCATCGACTCGCGAGTGCTTTCACAGTTGGATCTCCTCTTCGTCCATAAACTCGTCTTCTCCGACGACGTGAAGGCAGTGGAGAAGCGCATGCCCACCGTCCTCCCGAAGGAGTATACTGGCGTCTTTGTCAAGCGCCTACCCATCGGTGTCGCCCTCGTGGGGGATCGGGCAGACACTACTTCACGTGCGTTCCTCCTGCGGATCCGTCCGAGGCGCAGCCAGCACGAGGGTAGGGAGATCGCAGTGGATATGACCGCTTCCCGTCCGAGCCCCGCTCCCGTGAAGGAAGAGGAAGATAAGGGCGAAGGGGGTAAAAAGGAGAAGGTACAAGATACTAGTATGCTGGTTGCTCGCGAGCGCCAGGATGGTCCGATACGCGCCCGTGCCGTTATATCCCGTATAATGGAGGACAAGGCGCGGAGCATGTTCAAATATTACGGTAAGGGCTTCCTCGGCCGCGTTTTCGGCGGAGGGAATGAGATCGTCTCCCTTGAAGTGAAGTT
>CAYZOD010000023.1:0-9132 GCA_964480165.1 uncultured archaeon | reverse complement strand
GAATGTAAAAATGCTCTACTTCTTCGGGCAGCTTGAAGAAGTGAATGTGGGGAATATGTGCGAATACGTGATGCCCTGCGTGCATGGAAAGAAAAAAATGGAATGAGGATATAAAAGGTTTCAGATGCAGCTCCTTTCCCCTATGCTGTATGTCCTGATTTCCGATAGAAGCACACTACCCTCAAATACCTCTGCCTTGGGAAATTCCATGAAACTTGGATTTGTCGAGCTGATCCGTACTATTCCTCCCTCTTCTATGCAGATCTCCCTTCCAGGAAATTGGTGAGCGGGCCCGCGGGGATTCGAAGGCCAAGTTCTTTGGCCGGGCGATGCCCTGCACGCGCTCGCTCCGCTCGCTTGGCAGGCCATTGAGTATTAGGGGATCTACGATCCCCTACATACGAAGTCGCAGCTCAACGTGACTACGTCACGTGCGCTCGGAGGAACTCCGAGACGAAATGAAATGTGCAAAGAGTGGGCCCGCGGGGATTCGAACCCCGGACCTTCGGGTCCGCAACCCGACGCGCTATCCAGGCTACGCCACGGGCCCCCAGAGCCATTGCACATCACGGCTACGCCGTGTGCACGCGAACTATGTTCGCGATGTTGTCTACGCGCTGCCCTGTCTTCGGCGCTCCGTGCCTCGACAGGCCATTGCTTTTGTGCGTCCGATCGAGCGAACGCGAGTATCGGACCCGCTTGCGCCCCACCGGAGCATCCGGTGCCAGGCTACGCCACGGGCCCCGGCCGGATTCTCTGGCCGTGTTGAACCTGGCAGAGAATGGGGGCGGGGGGATTCGAACCCCCAACCTTCGGGTCTCTCCGCTCACATCAGACCCAAAGTTCTTCATCGGTTGCCCTCTGCGCTCCAGAGCAGGTCGGAGCTCTGGAGCCCGACGCTCTGCCAGGTTGAGCTACGCCCCCTGGGCAAAACATATCCGTTGCGAAGCGTTTAAATTACTCTTCCCTGTTCACCACGATATACGTTGCTTCCATAAACGGAATGATCACAGCACCCATTATTACGATCCCGAGTATCGCAAGGGTTGTGGATCCTGTTGCTGCCACTGCGGCGTTTATAATCACCCATATCGATACCGGTGCCCAGTAGAGGACCGTGCGCTTCACTTCGCTCCATTTATCCCTTCTGAACGCTCTCACACTCTCTATTAGCGCCTCTTCCAGAGTTTTCCCCTGCACTGCCACGAGATAACCCATGCGGAAGAGTTCCACGAGGAAAAGAATGAACACCGCTGCCAGGAAATACCAGAGGAACCCGATGACCGTTGCCGCATGATAATTGCCAATACTGACGGCGAACGCCTGTGTGAGCGGGAGAACGACAATGAGGAGTGCAGCAAGCGAAGCGAATCCGAGATCCACACAGATTCTCCTCATAACTCTGTGGATGTCCTTCTTTCCTGCCATCTCCTGCAGCGCAACTGTCCTGCCAGTATCGACAATGATTGCAGCGATCGCTGCCCCAACGATACTCCAGATTCCCCCACCCATTCCCAGAATATGTGCGGTTATTACCGCCGTAATGGTAGATATGAGGGAGTAGAGGGCCGCCCGCGGGTTCTTTTTGAGTGTCCGCACTGCATTCTTATACATCATTCACCCACCGCGTCCTTTCCTGAAACGAGGGGGAACATCCACAGTATTGGGGCTAGGATCATGTAAATTACCGTGGAGATCAGGAACGATATGGCCACCGCAGGGTCAGTGAGGAAACTCCAGATCGTCTCTTGCCCGGTTACGACCTCGACGATCTTGTGGAGGATTGCCAGCAGCGGTAGCCCTGCCAGGATTGCAATGCCAATACCCACGATGAACGCACCGAGCAGCGCCGAGAACGCGACTCCCAACTTTGCCTTCCACGATTTCTTGAGTATCTCGTCGAACTTCTCGCCCTTTGCGGCCAAATACGGGATATACATGAACTTCGCTGCGAAGACGAGAACCGCAATCCATGCAGCTAGTGTCAGAACCCTGCCGATCGCAGGTATAAGCAGGAATACCAGCGATACGAGGAGAACAACCGCAACGGCTATTCCCACCACCATCTGCGCCAGCCACGCCCACAGCCCCTGGACAAGAGAATCCCTGAACTCCCTATACGTTCCGAGGATCTTCTGGTAGATGAAGACGTATGCAATGCTCGCGGTGAACACGCCTATGAGCGAGAACACGGCCTTTACCGCCTCGTTCGGCACTAGTTGGCCAAGGGATATGAGCGTGATCACGAAGGACGTTGCAACGAGCAGACCGAAATTTTCCCTATATTTTTCCCACGCCTCGGATATGTAGAGCGTCATGCAAAGAAGAGAAGGGATGTGGTATATAAATCACATCCCGAACACGGGCTTCCTGCTCACGTAGAGCGGGCCGGCACGACGGATAAACGGCTTGCCCTCGCAGTTCTTCCGGATCTTCTCCGCCAGTTCTTCTACCTTCATCTCCTTCTTGCTGCCGTCCGCCCTATCCGTGACGCTGATCACACCCTTTTCTTTTTCCTGCGCACCCACTACGACGATGTACCTGATCCACTCAGTGTGTGCCCTTCTTACCTTCTTGCCCAGTGTCTCGTCGCTGTCGTCCAGATCCGCTCTGACTCCGAGGGCGTTCAGTTTTCTTGCAACGTCTTCCGCGTAGTCGATATAGTCCCTACTGACCGGGATCACGCGCGCCTGGATCGGTGCGAGCCAGTCCTCGTAATATGCGCGTCCTTCGCGGGCGAACTTCTCCAGCATCGCTGCAAATGCACGTTCCATGCCGAAGCCCGCGTGAACTATGATCGCTTCCCTCTTCTGGCCGTTCTCGTCCACGTAGTACATCTTCCAGGGCTTCGCGCTCCGCGTGTCCAGCTGTGCGGTTCCCGCCTCGATGGGGCGTCCCTTTGAATCAACGATGATAAGATCGATCCATGCGGCCATGTAGACGCCCTTCGCCTCCACGATGAAGACGATGATCGGTTTGTTGTACTCCTTTGCCCAGCGTATGACGTCGTCCTTCTTCTTCTCCCATATGTCGCGCTCGCTGTAGAGGACGAAGATATCCGCTCCGAACCCCATATCTTCAAAGACGTTCGCTATGCTCTTCCACATATCCTCGAACACTTCCCAGCCCTGCTCAAGGTCCTTGCACACCGTGTGCATGTTCTGCATGTGGAACTCCCTTATCCTGTGCATTCCTCTCAGTTCCCCGCGCTGCTCGTACCTGTAGTCCACCTCTAGTTCGGCGAAACATACTGGAAGGTCCCTGTAGGAATACGTGGTATCGCGGTGCAGTGAGAATACTCCATAGTCACCTGCAGTCTTAAGGAAGAGTTCCTTCTCCTTGGGCACCTTTCCACCGGGGATGACTTTGTAGTGGCGCTCGGGGAAGTGGTCGATGAGCCATCTGACGCCCTCGTCGGCCTTATCTATGATCGTTGGGGATACAATTGGATAAACGTAGTCGTGCTTCTCCACGATCTCGTTCCACGCACGCCTGCGGACCAGTTCAAACATGAACGCGCCGTTTGGCAACCACCTCAGACATCCTGCGTCCGCCACAGGTTCCCTTCCTGCGATGCCCAGACGCTTCATGAGTTCAACGTGCGCTGGCGGCTCGTCGCTGAACTCCCCACCCAGTTCGTCCTTGAGAACGGCGGAAACGCCCACATACTTCTTCTTGTACTCGTCCTTCACCTTGTCGATCTTGCCGTCGGGGAGGACGATGAAGTGATCGACTATTCTGTAGTGGCTGCCCTCTTCCTCCTCTTCTCCCTTATCCTGCGCGTCAAAGGCCTTCTTTACCTCTCTGGACAGTTCAGAGAGCGGATGGCCCTTAACGCTTATGGCGAAGCGCTTGTACCATCCGAATGGCGCCCTGTAGACGTCGTAGCCCCTCTCCCTGAGCATCTCCTCCATTCTCTTCATGATCTCCAGCGCCTTCTCTGGCTTCTCGAGGTTTGAGGAGAGGTGCGCCCAGGGATAGATGACGACACGCTTCTCCTTCAACTGTGCGAGGACGTCCTCAATCTGTGCGATACTCTCCTCTATTACTGCCTCGTCCCCCTGCTCCACGCTGACCAGGACGACCAGAGCATCCTCTATCCTCTTCTTCTCCCTCTCAACTTCCTCAGCAGCCTTCACGGCCTTCTCCAACGGCTCAAACTCTATCCAATCACTGTGCAAAAACACCATTCTCAACACTAACACCTCCTACACGAGTATAACACGTTTCACGGGATCGGCTGGGCAGATCAAGAAGACGTTCAACGTAGAGCTGTTTGCCGATCCCTCCTCATCCCTACCATCGGAGAAAAGGAGAATAAAAATGTTGTGGTCATCGAACTCGTTCAAGCATGAGCGTCTCTTTGCCGATGTTGTGGATTCTCAGAATGCCTGGTTGGCGTTCGATAAGCACGTGGGGATCTTCATGCATATGTTCTACCTTTTCGAGCACTCTTCGGAACTTTGCTACATCTACTGCTATCTTCGCGTATCCCCTTGAACTGAGGACGTATGCTGGAGCACCCATACCGCTTCTCCAACCTCCATGGAGCAGTATGAATGGTGCCACGGCCGTTTCCGATGACCTTCTGTCTGGGTGCCATATCCTGTAGATTTCCGCATTCTTTATGCCCACCACCGTGCCTGGCTTCAGTTCGATTCGGTCCCTTGCTTCTACGTGTTCTTCCTTTCTCAGATTCAGTTCCCTCATCTTTTCGAATGCAGTCCTCTCATCATATCCTGCGGCGATCAAGGCCTTGAACACCGCGATGTTTGCCGGTATTTTTCCGAAGAGTTTGTAGAACTCCTTTTCCTTCCAGAGCGGGACAGCGAGTCGTGGATCGCGTCTGCGTGCGTGATCTTCAATCCGGTCTCCGTATATATGTCTGTATCCTTCCTTGACGGCTATGTGTTTGCCCCCGAAGTGTGCATATGCCACACCAATCGCTCCCGTTTCCCCCACAATTTCGTCGTTCGGTGCGGGGTGGTGTGTCCTTATGCCCTCCTTCTTTATGATGCTCTCCAACTCTCGTACGATCTGCGGTGCGAGTTCTGCACGGTCCTCTGGAACGTACACCGTTATCGTTTTCCCTCTCTGCGTGCTGTGGTCAACCATCTCATCTGCCCATCCCTTTGTGGCAAATTTCGCACCTATTCCATACTTGTCCCTGTATTCCATGAGTTTTGCAATCAGTGGCACCATCTTGTCGTAATCGTCTGGATGAATGGAAACGTGAATTTTCCACCCTGTCTTTTCTGAAATCTTGTCCTCTCTCCTGCTTATGTCTATCCAGGGCATGAATTTGTGGTTGATTTGCATTCCTAGCTCTATATGTTCCCTAGCCTTCGCCAAGTATTCGCTCTCCATGTTCTTATCGTGGTCTTTGGCGTATAAATACTAACTGCTCACTTCCTATGGGTGCTGTTTTGCGAGATACTCCTTCAATTCTCTATACGATGTATTTAGGGGCAACCAATCTCCCTCCCCTGACAATATTCTGAACTCGGACACCTCTGCCCGTCTTCGAATCTCCTGCACAGTTCTCACAAGCCGGAAAATTTGTTTTATCTTCTCCCCATCTCTTGCGAGCTCTGGATGCCTGAGAACGATCGCGCCGGTGGTGATAACCGCGGGAGAAACGTGCACAATATTCCCAATTTTTCTGCGCGGATCCTTTTGGATTAGTTGCAGCCGGATTCGATCCCTCCACGCACCCATTCTCTCTTCAGTGGGTCTGACTATCTCCCGCAGACGAGGCATGTGGAAAGAAGGTGGTGGTGGTTAATAAAGGTTCTACACCGGCTCCACCGGCAACGGTCTCGGTTCGGGGAATACGTAGTTCCACTTGTCGATGTTTTTCCTCGCCACGATATCGAAGTTTTCCTCGTCCACGACTACAACGCTACCATCGCCGAAGAGGTAGAGGTAGTTATTCACGTAGGCAGCCCTCCTGGCCGTGGAGTTCATATCAACTACGCGTTCTGCTCTGAACTCATTATTCCCTACCCCCAGTACGTAATACTTTGTGCCGACGGGCAGGGCAACGATCTCCGCCTTTGGATCCCATAGGAACGCGTGATGGTTCCTTATCGCCTCGCTCCACCACGCATCTATATGATATACATCCAGTTCCTTCGGATTCTCCGGATCCGAGACGTCGAAGAGCGATATCTTCACCTTCCCATCGTCATCCTTTCCTACCCCTACCATTCGGCCGTCTCCTATGGGGTGGAGATATGTGGAGTATCCCGGGATCTTCAGGATCCCCTCCACCCGCGGATTCCTCGGATCGGAGAGATCCACCACGAAGAGCGGATCTGTCTCCCTATACGTGACTATATATGCCTTCTCGCCCATGAACCGGACCGCGTATATCCTCTCCCCCTTCTCCAGACCTTCAAGACGACCGATGATCTTCATCTCTCCGTCCAGCACGTATATGTTGTTCCCTATGTGGTCCCTCCAGTTCGCCGTGGTCGTCGTGGCCACCCGCAGGTGTCCATCCTTCTCATCTATGGCCCACTGGTTCATTAGGTGTCCAGGTACCGTCCCGCTCGCCACCACGCTCAGATCGTCGAGGCTGAACCGCGTTATCCCCGTGCTGTCCACTATCTCCGGGTGTTCCGCCATGTATTCCTCAAGTCCTTTCTGAATCCGGGAATATAGGTCAGCCCGTTCTTCAGTACCAAGACCATCCATATACCTCTCCAGTGTTTCCTCCATCTCCACGAGTTTGGCGTTCTTCCCTATATCGTAGTTCCAGACCTTTCTGAGGTGCTCCATGACGTCTCTCGGCAGGTATTTGTCCCCCTCCTCAAGCAGGAACCGGTATTCGATCTCTCGGGAATCAGCTCTTATCCTGTGTGCGAAGTATATGCCGTTCTTGGACATGTATATCGTCGTCTGGTAGGTTCCGGTCAGGGCAGCGCTCGTCTCTACCTTCCCGCTCTCTGCGTCGATCTTCAATATCGTATACGTGACGTCCTGCGGCATGGGCATGATGGGGTGATAGTAGCGGCTGCACGGGATCGTAACGCCCTTCGCGACGACGTAGGGGCATACGATTCGGTAGTCCCGCGTTACGAGGTAGATCTTCCCGTCATAGAGCCGTGCATCGACGTAGCCACCGTTCAGGTCGATCTCCCACACCTTCTCTGGTTTGTCCGGTTCCCTAACGTCGTAGCCCACTACTCGGTTCCACGAGATTGTGATGAGTGTATCCCCCTCGATGAAGAGCGCCTGCGCATCATCGTCTATCTTTGCAAGGACGTTCAGATCCTCCGGCGGCCATATGTCTAGAACCTTCGTTCGCCCGTAGGACGTGAAGAACGCGTAGCTCCCGTTGATCTTCAGGACGTCCGGCTCGTCCACGCCGATAACCTGAACGTTTGTAGTGGAGTAGCGCTCGACATCGACGCTCGTACCCTCTGACTTCGCGTTCTCGGCCATGGCGGTCATTGCCTTGCCTGCAATGGGCCAGTAATACGTTCCGCTTCTGTATTCTGCCAGTTCTTCAGGATCGCCAGTGGGCACGAGCGAGAACTCCCCGTAGTTTGTGGATGACGTGCGGATACTATTCAGCTGGTTGAATATTCCCCCGATCGCCGCCAGGAGGGTCAGCGCGACGATGCCTATAACGAGCAGTCGGTCCATGAAGACAGAGGGAAGTTCTGGATTATATACTCGCCGGGTCGTTCTCTGAAATTTCTTTCTCGTTCTCCTCCCATGTCAGTATGGTGTGCGTATACGTGCCGTTACCCTCCGGAATGCCTCTCCTTATCTCGGAGACGTGCGCGTGCTTTGCCCCGAATGCGTGGAGTATGTAGTCAACTGCCTTCTCCGGGTCGCTCTCGCCGCAAGTGTAAACATCTATGGCCGCGTATCCTAGTTCTGGCCAGGTGTGGATGGATATATGCGACTCGGCAACGATCACGGATCCCGAAACCCCTTTTGGACTAAAACGGAAGAAGTATGATGCCTTTACAGTCATGTTCGCTGTCTTGGCCGCTTCCTTGAATATCTGCTCTATTCTCTTCGGGTCTGAGAGGATCTCCTCGGAGCAGCCCGCTGCTTCCACGACGAAGTGCGTCCCCTCCGTTCCTACTACTGGCTCCATATTCCAATAACGGAATGGATATTATTTTAAGGGTTTATTCCCTGAAAAAACCGTGCGTCTCCGTCCGTTTTGAGAGAAGAGCGTGGGCGGGGCGGGCGCCCCGCCGGTCTACACCCCCTACCTTTCCGCACGGTTTCAGAAAGAAAAAAGCGCCACCGTGCGGACAGCCCATTTTATGCACTAATAAGGAGGTACAAGGACCTACGCATATTTGTATGGGCTGTCCGCTGCATTGCGATAATCTCTTCACGTTTCTCCTTTATTAACCCTTTTTGTCACCATCGGAGGTAAAGCATTCCTTTTATTCTCCTCTCTCCTCTTCCTAGCGTGCCACCCCTCGTCTACTTTGAACCGAAGATCGGACGCGCTTTTGCGTACTGTCCCCCGTCGGGCGGCATCTTCGAGCTCATGCCCGATGAGTATGAGATCCTTCTCCGCAAGGATCCTCCGGGGGCGTATAGACATCTGCTCGCCGAGATGCGTGCGTATTCCGGCCCGAAACGAAGCGTTTCCGACTTCATGGGCCATCTCACATCCATTGGCATCATCCATGACCGTCTTTCATATCCCGTCAACCTCATCCTCGAGCTGACGACGGCGTGCAACCTGCGATGCACCCACTGCTACGTTTCCGCGGGGGAGCCGATGCCCCACGAATTAAATACCGACGAGTGGGTTACACTCATTCATTCTGCCTCTCCTTATGCTATCCGCATCGTCCTGACCGGTGGTGAGCCCCTTATACACCCCGGGCTTTTGGACATCCTTGCAGAGGCAAAGAAACACCGTATGGCCGTTCGCATACTCACCAACGGTACCCTCCTTCGTGATCGCATGTCTGAACTCTCTGACCTTCTCGACCCACGGATCGATACGTTCCAGGTCTCTCTCGACGGTACAAAGGAAATCCACGACTCCATACGGGGAGAGGGAACCTTCGACAGAGCGATGGACGGCATACGCGCAGCCCTTGAGAAAGGATACTCCGTCGACGTTGCATTCACAGTTATTCCTGA
>CAYZOD010000022.1:0-9252 GCA_964480165.1 uncultured archaeon | reverse complement strand
CGATGGCCAGGTATATGATCCCCAGCGCTATGCTCACGTAGATGTTGTAGAGCGCGACCGCCATCTCCGTAACGAGCGGCATCCCAAGGAAGGTTATGGCCTGCGCGAAGAACCCAATGAATACCCACCACTTGACGAGCGTTGCAATGACGTCTGTTATGTGTATTCCGAGAAACGCTCTATCCACCCCATGTGCGGCGAACCACTCCTCGTAGTAGAGCCCTTTGAATATTTTCCTCGTTATCCCCTCGGCTATGATCGCCAAGATGTACCCCACAACTGCAATAACGAAGGCGACCACGCCCGGGTATATGAAATCCCATATCGCGTTAATCCACTCGGCGAACATGCTATCACCCAATAGAAAAAGAACGGGTGGTATTTATTTCTTCCCCTTTCCAAAGCGCATGAACTGGGCCAGAAGCGCCTCGATCTGTATCCTCTCGTTGGCACCCTCGACGATTCTGAACTCGTACTCGCCTATCACGTCTATGAGTTCCACCTTCGTCTTGTCGTCCACGTCGAGGTTGAACACCTCCTTGTGCATCTGCCGGATAACGTCGTCCCCGCTCATGCCATATTCAATCATGATCTGGTAGAGGAGCTTCCTCGCCTCCATGAAGTTTCCTGAGAGGGCGAGTTCCATTATCTTCCTGATCTCCTGCGGTTTCGCCTTCGAGGCAACTTGGAAGACGAGTTTCTCGTCGATTTCCTTTGAGAGTGCTGCTGATGCCTGGAGGAGGTTTATGGCCTTTCTCAGATCCCCTTCGGACACGTAGACCAGCGCGTTCAGTCCATCCTCGGTGATTTTTAATCCTTCATTTTCGGCGATGTACTTGAGCCTTTCCTTTATCTGATCTTCGGAGAGCGGGCGGAAACGGAATATTGCACATCTGGACTGAATCGGTTCTATGATCTTTGAGGAGTAGTTACAAGAGAGAATGAAGCGCGATGTAGCCGCATACTTCTCCATGGTTCTTCTGAGCGCGTGCTGGGCGTCTGCCGTGAGTGCGTCCGCCTCATCCAGAAAGATAATCTTGAACTTCGCCCCGCCGAAGGGTAGAGTCCGTGCAAACTCCTTTATGGTTTCGCGGACGACGTTGATGCCGCGCTCGTCGGACGCATTTAGTTCCAGAAAGTTCTGCTCGAAGGAGTCTCCGAATATCTCGCGGGCCAGCGCCATGGCTGCCGTCGTCTTCCCCGTTCCTGGTGGGCCTGCGAAGAGGAGGTTGGGCATTTCCTTCTTCTCAGCGTATGCCTTGAGGCGCGCAACGACTTCCTCCTGCCCCACCATCTCGTCCAGCGTCTTCGGCCTGTATTTCTCCGTCCACGGAAGCTCGTAGTCCATGATACCACCATCTTTATATGGATGAACGCGATTTTCCTACTATGAAGAAAGGGAGCGGAGAAGATAAAAACGTGCTCATCACCTCTCTTCACTCGCTTCCTGGCTATGAGGTCGTGGAGAGCAAGGGTTTTGTCATGGGCAGCTCTCTGGACTTCGTTCCTGCAGATAGAGTGATATATGCGTTCTTTGCGTCCATAATCAATCCAAGGGCACGTCACGATCTATACTCGAACTTCTTCAAGCGTTTGAGGCACCGGGCGATCCTTCGACTCTCTGAGAATGCGAAGAAGATCGGGGCGAACGCCGTTCTTGGCGTTACCGTTCGTATATGGCGCTCCGGCTATGGAATGTACGAAGCGTATGCCTACGGAACTGCCGTGGAGGTGAAAAAGAATGAAATATAGGGAGTGGATATTTCTCGGCGCTGCGGTCATTCTCGCATATGCTCTGTTCTTCTTCTCGGCACCGCTCGTATCTAAGGTGGTGAACGATACATTCTACAACGGTCAGCCGCTCTACCGCCTCACGTGGTCCCATTACTTCCTGCCGCTGGCGGGCGCCATCGCCACGTTCCTCGTCATCGTCTGGCTGAGAGAGGAGTTTGACTGGCCGACGGATGTCAAGGACTATCTTATCTTCCTCGCAGGTGCCGCAATCGCTCTCTTCATTGCATTCGTGATTGGCGTTCGGGCGTACTTATACACATTCGTCCTCTACGGCGCGGGGACGATGTCTCTCGCTCAGTTGTGGAACTTCTTCCTCTTCACACCCTTCTGGGCGCTGGCACCTGGCGTCTTTGCTGGCTGGCTGGGAGCATTCCTCACATACTACAAGCAATAAAAATGCTGGCGTCCAAATCCTATCGGTGAGCAGGGTGAGGAGGGAGTGCCAAATCCTCGGTTTGTTCTGATCTCCTCACCCGCTACGCTGCTCTTTATGTTCGTAGGAGGGAAAGGAAATGAGCCGATACTCCAAAGAAGTAGAGGAGGAAGTCCGCGCGTTTTGGGACGAGAATGACGTCTATAAGAAGGCGAAGGAACAGTGGAATGATGGAAAGCCCTTCTTTTTCATGGATGGCCCTCCTTACGCCACCGGGAGAATACATTTGGGTACGGCGTGGAACAAGATCCTAAAGGACGTTTACATTCGCTACTACCGGATGAACGGCTATGACGTCTTCGATCGTCCCGGCTTTGATACTCATGGAACGCCCATTGAGAACAAGGTGGAGAAGAAACTGGGCATCTCCTCTAAGAGGGAGATAGAGGAGAAGATAGGAGTAGAGCGCTTCGTTGAAATGTGCAAGGAGTTCGCCACGGAGCACATCGATGCCATGACTGAGCAGTTCAAGAACCTCGGCGTCTGGATGGACTGGGAGAATCCCTATGTGACCCTGCGTGACGAGTACATAGAGTCGGGCTGGTGGACCTTCAAGAAGGCCTACGAGCGGGGTCTGTTGTACAAGGGCAAGTACCCTGTACATGTGTGTCCCCACTGCGGAACCGTTGTCTCCTTCGCGGAGGTGGAGTACAAGGAGAAAGAGGACCCGTCGATCTTCGTCGCCTTCCCCGTTGAAGGAGGGGAGAGCGAGTTCCTCCTCGTCTGGACAACGACGCCCTGGACATTACCGGCGAACGTTGCCATCATGGCCCACCCCAAGGAGACATACGTCCGTGTCCGTGTCGGTGATCGGGTCTACATCCTTGCGGAGGCGCGGCTGGAAGAGGTGGCCAAGACAGTCGGCTGGGAAAAATACGAGATCCTCGAGCGCTTCCCCGGCGAGAAACTGAAGGGTCTGAAGTACAGGGGTGTTCTGGAGGAGGAAGTTCCTAAGCAGCGCGAGATGCCCCACATTGTCGTCATGTCCGAACGCTATGTGAGCATGGAGGACGGTACCGGCCTCGTCCATACTGCCCCTGGCCATGGGCGCGAGGACTTCCTCGTCGGTCAGGAATATGGCCTTCCGGTTTTCTCCCCCGTGCGCATAGATGGAACATATACGGAAGAGGCGGGGAAGTATGCGGGCATGTTCGTGAAGGATGCCGACAGGGTTATTCTCGAGGATCTGGAACGTAAGGGGCTTTTGGTCCATGCTTCGACGGTTAGGCACCAGTATCCAATATGCTGGCGCTGTAAGACACCCCTGCTCTTCATATCCGTTGACGAGTGGTTCTACAAGATTTCAGATATTAAAGATAAACTGAAGTCCGAGGCGGAGAAGGTCAACTGGACGCCATCCTGGGCCACCGAGCGTTTCAAGGACTGGGTGGAGAACCTCCGTGACTGGCCAATAAGTAGGCAGCGTTTCTGGGGCATTCCAACGCCAATATGGGTCTGCGATAAGTGCGGACATATGGAGGTCATCGGATCGAAGGAGGAACTCCTGGAGAAGGCGATAAAAGTTCCCGAGCACCTAGAACTCCACCGCCCTTGGGTGGACCAGGTTGTCCTCAAGTGTCCGAAGTGCGGCGGCGAGATGCACAGAACGCAGGACGTGCTGGACGTCTGGTTCGATTCTGGGATCACAACATGGGCAGCCCTTGGCTATCCGAAGAACGAGGAGCTCTTCAAGAGATACTGGCCGGCGGATCTGGAGATAGAGGGTGTTGACCAGGTGCGCGGCTGGTGGAACTCTCAGATGATCACGAGCGTCATCGTCTTTGACAGGAGGCCATTCGACAACGTGGTTATGCACGGTTTCGTCTTAGACGTCCACGGAATAAAGATGAGCAAGTCGCTGGGCAATGTTGTGGCCCCTGAGGACGTCATAGAGAAGTATACAAGGGACACGCTCCGCGCATACCTTATCTCCCGTCCCGTGGGCGAGGACATACGCTTCGACTGGGACGAGGTACGCGAGTACTACAACTTCCTGAACACGTACTGGAACCTTGCCCAGCTCCTCAAGAGGTATGTGGACCAGTTCCGCTTCAACCCGGAGAAGGACAGGACGTCTTACCTCGCCCCAGAGGACCAGTGGATACTCTCACGCCTCCAGACGGTGACGAAAGAAGTCCGAGAATACATGGAGAAGCGGCGCCACGACAGGGCAATGTCCCTACTCATCGACTTCATTCTGAACGACTTCAGCAGGACATATGTGAAACTTGTCCGCGAGCGCATGCGGCTTCCCGAGCGTGATCCAAGCAAGATTGCAGCGTATCAGACGATATATGACGTTCTGAAGCGTGCAGTGGTTCTGACAGCGCCCTTCGTTCCATTCATCTCCGAGAAGATATACCAGGACGTTGTCCGCCCCTTCGGCGGTCCGCAGAGCGTCCACCTTGTCGACTACCCAGAGGTTGTCAAATACCAGCACCGCCCAGAACTGGAGGAACAGTTTGAAACGGTCATGGACGCGGCGGAGGCAGTTCTTGCGGCTCGCCACGATGCAGGTATACGCCTCAGATGGCCAGTGCAGGACGTGGTTGTCGCCACTGACGACAGAACGCCCTTCGAAACGTTCAAGGATGCGCTCCTGCGCTATGTCAACGCCAAGGAACTCCGCTTTACCGATTCAGTACCAGAGGGATACGTTTCAAAGGAGTTCAGCAAGGGCATCGTTGCAGTGCCGTCAGAACTGTCGGAGGATGTCTACCGTGAAGCCCTTGCCCGCGAAGTGCTCCGCAGGATACAGCAGATGAGGAAGAAGATGCACCTCGTGGAGAAGGACCGCATCGTGGTCGAGATCTGGGGCGATCCGGAGATCCGCGAGGCGGTCAAGGAGCACGAGGATCTTATCAAGAGCCGTGCGGGCATAGAGGAACTTGTGTTCAGCGAGGAGCAGCGTCTGGAAGGAGAAACCGTTGAAGAGAACATAGAGGGCAACTACTTCCGCGTTACGGTTATGCGGCTTAGCTGACCACTCTTGCGAGTCGCTCCAACGCCCTCTTCTTTGTTTTATCCCCTATTTTCGCCTCTTCTATTGCTTCACGCAGGAAAGATGCTGCCTTGACCATCTCCTCCCGTTCGACCATCCACGGCTTTCCCGCCTTTGTCCCGAAGGCATAGGTATATTTAACTGGGTCCTTCCACGAGACGGGGGCTCCGTAGACGAGGGACGCAACGAAGGCGAGGCCACGGACCGTTGATGGTCCAATGCCTGGCGTTTTTATTAGTTCCACGAAGTTCTGTGCATCTTTGGCGATCCTCAGCGCCTCCTCGTTTATCCTCCTTGGAATTCTGAATGCAAAGGGCATGTACTCCACCCTTGCTGTCCCGTCGATGCCGTAGTCCGCAAGTGTTCTCTGGCCCGGTCGTCTTCGGAGAGACAGAATAAGGTATGCTATGCGCTTCGGTGGTTCGTCGTGTATGATGTCCAGGATCGTCTTCCTTGCCTCCTCACTTTCTTTTGTTTGCAGGTCAAGGACCCTTTTCTCTTTTCTTCCAGCAATCTCCTCTGCATCGTTCAGGAACCGCCCGTCCTCCCACGACCAGTGGTATCTCCTCGCCAGGCGTTCATTTGTGTTCATGCCCTGGTTGATGACGACCCACTCGCCATTTTCCGTATACATCACCGAGTGGAAGTATATGTCATATCCGTCCTGCACCAGCGAGGAATCCACTTTTGTCGTCACGATGTCTGGTTCCTTTATTTCCTCGGGCACCTTATTGGCTGTTCTCGCCTCCCGTCCCTTTCCTCCGACGACGTGTATGCCCAGATCCTCTTCCCTTCCCCTTATCGCCTCAGATATGGCTCTTATGGTAACGGTCGTTGCTCCCGAGAACTGCCATTCGAATCCCATTGCGGAGGCCATCGCCTCGAACCATATTGGGTGTGAGAACCGACGTAGTGTCTCGCTCGGTCCTAATTCATCCGCCATATACTCTATGAGCGCTCCACCAAGTTCCACCATCTGCCTGTAATGCGGTACGGGCCCCGTGCAGAGTCGAAGATCAGCGTGGCCAACGCGTCTCACGTTTCTTCCTGCGCCCCCATATTAAAGCCTCTTTCCCCACACCTTCTTTCCCCTGTTCTTCTTCCTGCCAGTGGACGAACTCCTGAATCTCCCTCGCGAACTCATTGCTTGCGCCCTTCTTTCTTAACTCGTCGATGCCCTCTCTTTTCCTGCGCATTGTCTCCTGGATGGCTCCAACTTCCTGTCGCCACACCGTGTTTCCACTAATCTTAGATAATTCCTCGAGCACTTCTTCTTTGTAGCCGTGCCATCGAGCCAAACGCTCGAGAATTGATCGGAGTCCGACCTCTGGAACCTTGTTGACAATCTGGTGTGTAAACATCGCTATTCCTACCTCTCGGTGTGCATCCTTCTTTGGCGCAGTCTCTATGAGCTTCTTCAGAATTTCTGCGCTCTTTTCATCTCCAACGTTCATGTATAGCAGTATCTGACCTAGAACAACCCGTGGGTCGTTCATGATCTTTGCGTGCCGTATGCCCCTTCGCAGATCCTCCGCGTCGCTGTTGAGAATGCGTTCGTTTATGAGTTTCCATGCTTTTTCCTTCTGTATCTTTCCCCAATCCCCCTCTCTGAATATTTTGAAGATCTTCTGCACCTTCTTTTGCATTTCCTTCTCGTCTGCGAAGACAGAGAGCGCATGTTCCTCCGCGGGGTGTGGCTTTCGTTCTTGCCTTCGTCTTCTCGGAAAGCGGATCATCTCTTCATCCCCGCCCACATCTTGGCGATCATGTCCCTGACGATGCGCGCGGCGAGAACAGGGGTGACAGTATCCTCCACCATAGGGTTCGTTTCTACTACGTCGAAGCCCACTATGTTTGCATCCAGCCCGTAGAGCCAGTTGAAGAACTTTATGGGCAGGACGCCGGCAGGTTCCGGTGTTCCAACGCCCGGTGCGTAGGCGGGGTCGAAGACGTCCATATCCACCGTTATATATACTGGACCGGAGAACATGAATGGCCACGCCTCCGTGGTGGAAAAACTCGTATACTTCTCACTCTCCTTCCACTCCTCCCTGCTTCCCGATCTTACGCCGAAAAATACGACCTCCGCACCCATTTCCGCTATCCTTGCGGCGGTGCAGGCGTGGGAATGCGTGGATTCGCCATACTCTGCTCTCAGATCCCAGTGTGCGTCGAAGTATAAAACTTTTAGTTCCCCGTATCGCCGCAGCAGATCCTTGACAACGCCTATGGTGACCGTATGGTCTCCGCCAAGCACGACGGGGTACTTTATTCCCGCGACGATTTCGGAGACATCTTCCGTGATCTTCTCCGGCGAGCCAAAGAGTTCCACGTTGCCTATGTCCGTAAAGGGAACGTCCTTAAGATCAACGTCGAGGCGCGGCACGTATGACTCTAGGAGATACGAGGCCTTCCTTATGAAGTGCGGGCCCTCCCTCATACCCGGTAGGCCGGAGAGAATGCCCTCGTATGGAATTCCGACGATCGTTATGTCCCCGTGCTCCTTCGCTTCTGCAAACTCCATGGAAGAAAAAGGGAATGGTGGGTTAAAAACCTCACGGGATGAGGAACCACCGCGTCTTCTCCTTCCCGTCGTGTAACTCTATCCCTGCCTCTGAGAGTTCCGCGCGTATCCTGTCTGCCACGTCGTATCGCTTTTCCTTTCTCATCTCTGATCTTATTCGGACGATCTCCTCCACAATTCTCTTCATCCGCCTGTCCGCCTCGATCTCCGGCAGGCCAAGGGCATACATCATCGTTCTCAGCGTTTCCAGTGTCTTCCTTGCTGATTCTTCGTTTAGGCGGTAGATCTTGCCGGAGAATGCGTTTATGAAGTACATCATCGCTGCTACCGCTCCCGGCGTGTCGAAGTCATCATCCATCCGCTCTCCGAACCGCTCCATGAACGGCTCTGGATCAAAACTCTCATCACCCAGCTCGTTGTCCACTATGGCGTATCTAAGTGCCTGTTCAGCACGGTAGACACGCTTTACCGTCTCGTATGCTTGGTTTATCCCGTCCTCCGTTATGTTCATGGGCTGACGGTATGCGTTGGTTGCGTAGTAAAACCGCCACGCCGCCGCTGGGGCCATTTCAAGCGCTTCAAACCAACGAATGAAGTTACCTAGTGATTTGCTCATCTTCTCGCCGTTTATCTTAAGCATGCCCACGTGCATCCAGTACCTGACGAAGGGCTTCTTTCCCGTGAATGCCTCGCTCTGGGCGATCTCGTTCTCGTGGTGTGGGAAGATCAGGTCTGTTCCTCCCCCGTGTATGTCGATTCGATCTCCAAGGTACTTCCATATCATTGTAGAACACTCGATATGCCAGCCAGGACGCCCGTCCATCCATGGGGCGTGCCAGAACGGCTCGCCCTCCTTCCTCCTCTTCCAGAGAGCGAAGTCCCCCGCGTTCTTCTTATGCGGTGACGGCTCTATGCGCACCCCCGTCAGGAGGAACTCTCTCTTCTGCCCTGAGAGTTTCCCGTAGTCCTCAAACTTGGAGACGTCGAAGTAGACGCCGTCTTCGGCCACGTATGCGTATCCCTTGTCTATAAGCGTCTGTATCACGTAGTACATGTCTGCAATGACGCTGGTGGCCTTTGGCATGATGTTAGGCAGGCGGACGTTGTAGGAGCGCAGTGCATTTATGAAGTCGAACATGTATCGATCCGCTATCTCCGCGAAGGAGACACCCTCTTCATTTGCCCGCCGGATCGTCTTGTCGTCGATGTCCGTGATGTTTATGAGCATGGTGACGTCGTATCCCCTGTATTCCAGCCATCTGCGGACGACATCGAAGAACGCGAAGGTCCTCATATGCCCTATGTGCGAGTGATCATATGTTGTCGGCCCACAGACATACATCTTGACGTGCTTGGGTTCAATGGTCTTGAACTCCTCCTTCTGCCGGCTAAGGGTATTGTAGACCTTAAGAACCACCGTTTTCACCTCCAACAACTAGGAAATCGATGAGAAGAATGGGCTGATCAACAAAGGCAAACACCCATCACTACAATCGGGGA
>CAYZOD010000021.1:0-9351 GCA_964480165.1 uncultured archaeon | reverse complement strand
TACGATGAACCCCAAGCGCGCGTGGATCCAGACGGTCCTCTCCGTCGGTGATGAAAGAGTAGGCGACGTACTCCTTCGCGCGTTCAAGGATCTGAACTACAGCCACTGGAGAAAGGCGTTCGAGGGGGAGGGAGTCGACCCCGAAAGATACACGAAAGGTGAGAGGGAGACACCATGGATGGATTACGTGGACACAGGGGTGAGCGAGGCGTTCCTGCGAAGGGAGTGGGAGAAGGCACAGAACGGTGAATTCACTCCTCCCTGTCATGAGAGATGCTCGCTCTGTGGGGTGTGTTTCCCTTGATAGCGGCAGTTGTGTATAAACCGGGCAAGTTCGCCGATCCGCTGATGGCATCAATAAGGGAGTTCTTCGGAGTGGAGCAACTGGCGGTAAGGGGCCTGGGCATCGTGGAGCGCTACGAAACGAGGGATGTGAGCATATACCTCATCCCCGTGAGGCAGTCCTACGAACTCCACGCGGAAGAAATGGAGAGAATGCTCATAGAAGGGGTAGGAAGGCCATACGTCGTCGTCTCGGTAAATCCACACATAGCAGACATGAGGGAGGGCATCTTCATCCACTCGGCGGGAAACATAACGGGGGAGAACATCCTCGGGGGCGGATTCTCCCCGAAATCCGTTGCAAGAACAGATCCCGGCACAATAGGCATGATCGTGCGGGCAGTCCATAGATTCGCAGAGGAACTGGACACGCCACCGGTCATAAACATAGAGGCGACCCACGACTTCCCCACCAAAACTGAGATCCCATACCTCTCCTTCGAGGTGCGAGGAAACTACTACGACCTGGCGGCGCTCTCGCTCGTTGCATCCCTGGGAAAGGAGGTATACTTCAAGCCATACCTGACCATAGGTATATCGTATTACGCCAACGAGTTCATTCCCGTCATACTGAGGAGGAAGAAAGTGCCCGCATACCATGTTCCCTTCTACCTTGCACACCACCTGAGCGCCGATTTTATACGCTCTCTCCGGAAAGAGGGCTACATAGAGGGCGTGGCGTACGGAAAGGGGGTGGACAGGGAAAAACTACCGTTTTAGCCAGAGCGGGCGGCGGACGAGGAACGAGGAGAACCAGCGGGCAAAGTCCTTATTCCTGACGTAGAATGGAATGATCGCGCGTCCCCTGAAGACCTCAAAGCCCTTGGACATCTCCTGAGCCACGTGGCGGCCGAGGGAACCGGAGGCAATGGCATTGGAGATTATCTGGTAGAGCGCAATCTCGGGGGAGGAGATAGTTCGCGGGACATCCACATACCACCTATCCCCCTCTATATACGGCCCGAAGAAGTCCCCCCTGTGCTTCTCAAGGAACCTCTTGCTGTTCTCGTAGTCGAAGACGGGCGGACCCCGCTTCTTGACGACGAAGGCAGTATGCCCACCCCCAAGTTCCACGAGGAAGACGATGTCCTTCACCTCGTCGGTCCATGCAACCGAGTTCATGACCTCGTAGCCCTGCTCCTCCATTCTGCGGCGGATGAACTTGGAGAAGCGCTTTATCTCACCCCAGACGATATCTGCGGAGACGCCCATGGGATAAGGCGCCACAACGAAGAGATAAGTGGTGTTCCTCTGCATCATGGTCTTCTTCAGGTGAATGGGGTCCAGCGGATACTCCTCGGGGAAGAAGAAATCGATACTCGGATTTTCAAGGAACTCGCGGGCAGCGGCAACGAATATGGCGAGGGATTGGATGGAAACGGGGGAGGCAACGTTTCGCCTTGGATCCACAGGATCCACGACGACGAGCGGTTCCTCGAAGCGTGTAGCGGCATGAGCCTCAATATCTATAAAGATCTGGGGCTTCCAGCGAGACGCGGCGCGGAGCACGTCGAGGAAGGATCCGTAGTGAAGAACAAGGAGTTCACAGAGGTAGCCCGAGAAGCCCTCCGTCTTTATCTCAGCGCCATAGACACCGATGCCCCGGAGGAACGCCTTGAGGAGACGCACCTCGTCACGCTTCTTATCGTCCAGACGCTCGGACACGTATTTCTGATGCAGGGGGGTTCGGTCCGTGGCAGATAGAAGCGGTTCGCCAGGATTTATGGCGTACGCCGGGACTATATCCGCCTCCACACCCTCCACAAAGATTGTGACGTAGGGATGCTCCGCATATCGGAGTTCGAAGTGGTCTGAGAGGGACTTCCCTATCTCAAGCGCCTCGGACTCCATGACGTCGCGGGGAACGTCCTTTGGGTAGAGAAGAAAGATATCCACGTCCGAACTACCGCGAAGGTTCGTGCCCCTCGCTGCGGAGCCCGCAATGATGACGTCCACGAAGTGCCCCTTCCTTTTCTTTATACGGGAGACGATGCGACGGGCAACGGAGAGTATGTGCTTGTTTTCCTCCTCGCTGGGCTTCACGCGGGAAAGAACCTCCGAAAGGATCGCCTCAATGGAGTCCACGTTTAAAATGAGGTAACGCCAATTTTAAAGGATGGCAGAAGTCATCGAGGAGAACGACGTCGCCCGAATTATAGAGGGCTGGCCGTATCCGCTCTACTCGCTCAAGAGGTATCCATTCACCGCGGCGGAGGAGGAACTCTTTCGAAACATCGTGGACGTCCTCCTCAAGAAGAACTCCATTGTGTATGTGAAGTTTAAGGTGCTCCCGCCTGAGGCGGAGCAGAAGTTCAAGGAGACGTTCCGTGACGAGGTCCTCCTCAAGATCCCACCGCAGACCTTCTCCAAACTTCCGAAGGCAGAGGAAAGAAAGCAGATCATAGCGACGCTGGCAGAATACCTCCTGAAATTCGACGTGCAGAACCCTAAGAAACTCGCAGAGCAGATCGTAAATACTGTCTTCGGCCTGGGCGTGCTGGAGGACTTGTTGGAGGACGATTCGCTCGAGGAGATCATGGTTAACGGTGAGAACAGGCCGGTTTTCGTCTTCCACCGCAAACTGGGCATGTGCAAGACGGATCTCGTGTTATCCCGCGAGGAGATCATGAGGTACATAAAGAGGGTGGCCGTCTGGGTGAACAAGGCGGTGAACGATAGAAACCCCCTTCTGGACGCACACCTGCCCAATGGAGACAGATTTAACGCAACAGTTCCCCCGGTATCGCTGAAGGGGCCCACAATCACGATCCGTAAGTTCAGGAGAAAGCCATTCACGCTTCTGGACATCATTCGCAACGGTACGATCCCAGAAAACGTGGCTGCCTTCCTCTGGCTGGCCGTGGACGGAATGAACATCGCCCCGAGGAACATCCTCGTTGCGGGAGGCGCAGGAGCCGGAAAGACGACCACTCTAAACGCGCTCATTGACTTCATCCCCCTCGATCAGCGCATAATATCGGTTGAGGATACAAAGGAACTGGACCTTCCCCTCCACGAGAACTGGATCCCCCTCGTAACGCGACCGGCGACGAAGGACGCAAAGGAGGTAACAATGGATGATCTCCTGAGGAACGCACTGCGCATGCGCCCCGACAGGATTATCGTGGGTGAAGTCCGTGGCCCAGAGGCAGAAACGCTATTCATAGCGATGGACGTCGGCCACCAGGGAACCATGGGAACGCTCCACGCCAACAGCGCCCGCGAAGTGCTGTTACGGCTCACATCGCCCCCCATGAACGTCCCAGAAGACCTTTTACCCCTCGTGAACATTATCCTCGTGCAGCATCGCCTGAGAACGAAGGAGGGAACGATTCGACGTGTTATGGAGGTTGCAGAGGTCACACATATGGAGAACAAGGTCCTCCTCTCCGATATATTCAAATGGAACCCTGCGAGGAAGGTGTTAGAGCGTACGGACGTCCCTTCCCACACAATCGAGGAACTGCACGAGATCCTCGGCGTGGACAAGAAATGGATAAACGAGGAACTCGTCCGCCGCGAGAAGATCCTAAGATGGGCGGCAAAGCATGTGACGTCGAGGGAGGAATTCATAAAGCTGATAAACGCATATTATACTGATCCAGACGGTGTGTTCAATGTCATCTCTTGACGTAACGGTCACGGTAAAGATCTTCCCCACTGAATCGGAGGAGCGCATAATGGAAATCCTCCGCGAAACGTTCCCGGGCATGGAGTTCCAAAGAAGGGGTGACTATATCATAGGGAAGGGCAACGAGAACCATCTGGAGAATCTACTGGGCATGATAGGCAGGGAGAAGATAGCCGCGAGGGCATACGCCCTGTTCAAGAGAAGGAAACGCGGCGATTCGATACTCATTCCGCTGGAGCGCGACCCGCTCGCGGTCAAGAGGATATCCTTCGGGGAGGATGGTGAGTTTCCCCCAATATGGGTGGAGATAAGAGGTGATGTAGATGCGGTTCTGGCACGTCTTCGCGATCTTGCTGATCTTGGGTAGCGCCCACGCCACCGTGCAGATATTCTGGCCCACAGTAGCAGAGGTAGGCGGCGGGGCGTCGTTCTACCTTGGAAAGGTGGCACCGGGACATGAGATACTCATAATAACGGACAGAGGACCTGAAGAGGATCCGTACACCAACGTCGCCGTCACACCTGACTGGCTGAAGAACTACGCGATCGACGGCGATAGAATGTACATACGGATAGCCCTTCCGAAGGATGAGTCAGGAACAAAACAGTTCTGCGTGGAACTCTCCGGTGAGTACTCGAGGGACTCCTTCTGCCCGAGTATACTCATAACCTCGGGACTCATCGACTTCGACGTGCAGAAGAACGTGATCGAGGGCTATGCGGGGAGGTATGTGCCCATCACAACCATATTAAAGAACGCTTCCTCCGGTGAAACGAACGTGAAGATCTCTTGTTCCCTCGGCGAGAAGTACTGCAAGAGTGTTACAGTTCATCTACGGGCTGGAGATGTAAAGGAGCCGAAGATACGAGTCATGTACCCATTCCCCGGTACGTATAACGTAAAGATAACAATGACGGACCTTCGGAGCGGACAGGAAACGACGAGGGATGTTCAGATACAGTTGAAGCCATCCATACAGAACAGCATGCGCATGCTCCGCTGGGGACTGCCCATATACTTCCCCTTCGCGCTGCCGGCACTCTCACTAACGTCTCTGGTGGGCTGACATGGACATGGGAGAGTTCCTACTGGACCACCCATGGGCGGCAGACGTGGCAAAGTCCCCGCTCCTCCTTGCACTCCTCAGATACGTGGAGGAGCCAAGGACCATGGAGGAGATTCAGAGAACCTTCGAGAAACTCAGCGAAGATGACATAGCAAAGGCACTCTACGTTCTGAAGACCTTGAAGATCATAGATGGCGATGGGGAGAGGGTGTGGCTGAGCGAGGATGGCAAGACGTTCCTTAAGGCTTATGACGAGACGTTCTAGCGGTAGCGGAGAATGGCAACAACGCCGCCCATCTTTTCGATCATATACGCCGGCTCGAAGTGCTTGGGGACAATGAAAATCTTTCCTCCCCCGTTTCGCACCGCTTCAAGGATCTCCCTCGCCTTCTCCCTGTTCTGGAGGAAGAACGTCTCGTGCATGAGCAGAACATCCACCGCTCCGGAGATCGCGTAGTCATAGACTTCCCCGCCTATCGCAATGGGCTCGCCCTTCGCCAGACGCGCCCTAAACTCCTCGACGTATCTCAGTATCTCCGCAAGATGGTGCTCCTGCGCTATGCTCTCCAGACGGTCTGCAAGGATCTCGTGGATTCCCTTCTCGCCTGCCATTGCCGTTCGAACGCCCACGAATCGTTTTTCCGACCCCTTTTCCTTGGAGAAACGTATGAAATCCTCATAGAAGAATCCGGGGCCACCCACGACAACGAGTTCCGGCTCCAGATCGGAGATAAACCGAAGAACCTGCCCATAGTACTCTGAAAGATCGGAGGCGCCGCCGCGCTTACCGTGATGCGGGTTCTTCACGTAGCCCTTTCGCTCCAAACGCTGGGAGAGGGTATAAACCAAAGCACCCTCGTCGTCCATGGAGACAATTGTGATCTTCGGCTTCTTCGATTCCCTCTCGGCACGCCTTAGTTCGTCCAAAACGTAATCGGACCACTGGGCCTTCTCTATGGTTACCTCTCGCCCCGCGCGGATCTCGATGGTCTGGTGCTTGCCCTTGCCGACGATATCCTCCGGACGCGCCTCTATGACCGTTCCGGTGACACGGAGGGCGGCGGAGTACTCGTGGAACTTAACGCTCTCAACAGAGAGGCGAACGAACACACGGAAGACCTCACCGGAACCGCGCTCCCCTTCTCTCTTCACGCGACGGAGGACTATCCCCTCGATGACGTCGCCGGGAGATATGGCCCTCTCAAGAATCCAGAGATCCTCCAGCGTTTCGGGGACGACGCGTATGCGACGCGTCTTGCGGTCGGCGAATATGATCTGCATATTTAAACAAAACGTCCGAAGTTTTTATCATGCAGTTGGACAAGGACGGTATTATAACCCTTCTCATAGGCCTCGTGCTTCTAATCGGTGCTTGGGCAGTGGAATTTTATCTATTCAACACAGGCAGCGCCTGGAACGCAGTGGTTGCGGTGCTCAAGGATCTGATCATCGGCGGGATCGCAGGGGTCGGCCTGCTGCTGATCATCGTGGGAATTCTATTCATGACGGCCTGGTAACATGCGCGTCGCAGTCATCGACTACAACAAGTGCAAGCCAGAGAAGTGCGGCTTCCTCTGCGCCAACGTCTGTCCAGTGAACAGGGGGGGCGGGGATCCAGCCATAGTAATCGACGAGGAAAAGAATGTTCCGCGCATCGTGGAACCGCTCTGCATCGGCTGCGGAATCTGCGTGAAGAAATGTCCATTCAACGCGATTACCATCGTAAACCTCCCCGAAGAGGTGGGGGAGCCCGTCCACCAGTACGGACCCAACGCCTTCCGCATCTATGGCCTCCCGTATCCAAGGAAGGGAAAGGTCATAGGCATCCTCGGACGGAACGGCGCGGGCAAATCCACGGCCGTAAAGATACTCTCTGGCGTTATACGACCGAATCTGGGCAAGTTTAACGATCCTCCCGACTGGGACGAGGTCATAGAACGCTTCAAGGGCACGGAACTCCAAGCGTACTTCGAGCGACTGAAGGATGGCAATGTGCGCGTCGCATACAAGCCACAGGAGATCGAGGCAATTCCAAAGGTGTTCAGCGGCAAGGTGCACGAACTCCTCGCAAAGATTGACGAAGACCGTTTAGAAGAGGTCGCCAAGATCGTTGGGATCGATCACCTCCTAGACAGGGACGTTAAGAACCTCTCCGGCGGCGAACTGCAACTCCTGGCCATCGCGGCGGCGATCATGAAGGATGCAGACCTCTACTTCTTCGACGAGCCGGCATCTTACTTGGATATCCGTCAGCGACTGAAGATGGCCAAGATCTTACGTTCCCTCATGGATAAGGGGGATGTCATGGTCGTAGAGCATGATCTGGCGGTTCTCGACTACCTATCAGACGGCATATTCATCATTTACGGTGTCCCCGGCGCATACGGTATGGTCTCCGGCTACAAGGGCGTAAGGGAGGGCATCAACCAGTTCCTCGAGGGCATACTCAAGGAGGAGAACATGAGGATAAGAGAAGAACCCATACGCTTCGAGGTACGGCCGCCAGGAGAGTGGGCGGGCAAGATCCTCTTCGAATACCCCCGGGTGAAGAAGAAACTGGGGGACTTTACTCTTGAGGCGGAGGGTGGCTACGTCCGAGAGGGAGAGATCATAGGCATTATCGGACAAAATGGCATAGGAAAGACGAGTTTCGTGCGCATACTGGCGGGAGAGATAGAACCGGATGAGGGAAACATCGAAACGGACCTGAAGATCTCCTACAAGCCCCAGTACATAAACCTCCCTGACGTTCCCGTCTCGCAGCTCTTCATGGAGGATGGAATAGACAAAGCGTTCTTCGAGTCGGAAATCAAAAGACCCTTGGAAATCGACAAGATATGGGAGAACAACGCCTCCGAACTATCGGGCGGAGAAAGACAGAGAGTCGCAATTGCCCTCTGTCTTTCAAGGGAGGCGGACATATACCTGCTCGACGAGCCGTCGGCGTTTCTGGACGTGGATCAGCGCCTCACCGTGTCGAAGCTTATCAAACGCGCAATAGCGAACCGCAAGAAGCTGGGCTTCGTCGTAGAGCACGACATCATTATGACGGACTACGTGTCCGACCGCCTCATCGTCTTCTCGGGGGAGCCAGGGAAGCACGGGCACGCATCGGCGCCTCTGGAAATGAGAGAAGGTATGAACAAGTTCCTGAAGGAACTGGGCATCACCTTCAGGAGGGATCCGAACACGGGCAGACCGCGCGTGAACAAGGAAGGATCTCAAAAGGACGTTGAGCAGAAGAAGCGCGGCGAATACTACTATATGGGCGCATAGTAGAGCATCGTGGGAAAGAGTAGGAAGAACATGGCTATTCTCTTCTCAACGCCGAAGATGTGCGTCAGCGTCCCTGCAAACACCGACGCGAGGACGAGGGGAAGAGAAAGAGAACCGAAGAAGACGTATGCTGAGGCAAGGATCGTAAAGAGCGCCAGCGCCTTGACCCATCTTCTCGAGTAGATGCGATAAAGAATAGGCGTGAGAAGAATGGCCAGTGCAGCGCCAAGAAGGATAGCGGCAGACGCAAAGAGCAGAACGTAGAAGGAGGGGGAAGGAGACAGTGCCGCTGCAAATGATGACCGTACAAGTCCGTATGAGCGCCCTATGCCCGTCAGGAGTAAAGATACAGAGGAGGCAGAGCCCGCGGCGACCATCATCTCCTCATCACGCACAGAAAGCACCGGCTGAACGAGAAACGCTGCGAGGGAGAGGGAGACGGCTGGAAAATAGGAGACGACAAACGCCGCAAGAAGGCCAAAGACGGCACCGCGCAGTACGGAAAAATAGTCAAACGGCACAGTCTTTCCGAGCGGCGCTGATTCATGGGAGAGGAGAGAAAGAAGAATCGTAGAACCTCCAAAGAGTCCAGAGATCGCAGGGGGAAGAGGATTCTCGAGAGGATAGTAGTTTAAGACGAGGTAGCCAAAGGTTGAGTAGAACACAGCGAGGAGCAGGGCAGGAAAAGAATGCGCCGATCGAAGAATAGAGAGGATAGCTACGTATAGGAGAATTAGAAAGATGAGAAAATGAGGAAGACGGAGGGAAAGGAGGGACGAGAGCGGGAGGTAGAGGAAAGCAAGTACTATCCCGAGAACAGAGCCGAAGACATAAAGATAGACAGCGTGCAATCCCCTTCCGCGGGCAACGAGGCGGTGGGCGATGATGTACGTGTAGGCGGTTGCGGCGGAGAAAGCACCCAGATAGACAGAGGGGACAATTGATAAGGAAGAATAGATGCCATGAAGAATTGCCGTGGCCGCGTCGGATGAGAGACGGAGGAGAATGGGGTGAAATCCAGGGACTAGCGCCAAG
>CAYZOD010000020.1:6274-9733 GCA_964480165.1 uncultured archaeon | reverse complement strand
CTCTGGCGCCGTTGGTAAGCGAGAGGTCGCGGGTTCAAATCCCGCCCGGGGCTCTCTGACCGTTTTTATTCATTTATATTCCAGAAAAGCCATATTCTTTCGTGGGCATCGATACGCTCATCATCTGGCTGGCCTTCGCGGTGGTCCTCATTTTGACCGTTATCCTTCTGAACATGTGGTATCAGTGGACCGTGACGTCCGTAGGGGATCGGGCCGGCGATGATGCCCTTCGAGACGAACATTTCTGTGAACGCACCTTAGGGGAAAGCAACTGTTCCAAAAACCCTTTATAAAGCAGGACCGTCTTCACAACATGATCGACGACGTGGTTGAAAACGTGGTGTTTGACGACAGGTACTACGATGAGGCGTTGGTTTTCGCCAGATACGAGGTGCAGAGGCACGTAGACAGCGGATACGAACTGAAGCGTTACGTGGAGTCCTACACGCCCTACGGCTACGAGCGACTCTACGCCGAACTTGAGAAAAACGGCGAGTGGATCGTTATCCTCGCCAGCCCCGAAGAGGGCATCGCTATCACAAGATACCCGCCAAGACTTGTGGCAATTGCCGTTACCACTCGGAAACAATAATAAGCATTTTCCCTCCCTTCTTCTCGATGGCTGGAAAGAGGAATATAGTGGTTGATGCAGTGGAGGCCATCCCCGTCGAGGATCAGGCCGTTGAGATCGTTGAGCGCAAGGGCGTCGGTCATCCGGACAGCATCGCCGACGGGATAGCAGATGCAGTCAGCCGCGCCCTCTGTGCGGAGTATGTTCACCTCTTCGGCACCGTCCTCCACCACAACACAGATCAGGTTGAAGTTGTGGGTGGTAGATCCAGACCGATGTGGGGCGGTGGCGAGGTTATCAAGCCAATATACATCCTCCTTTCTGGCCGTGCAACCAGCCTTGTTGATGGCGAGTGGATCCCCGTTCACCGCATAGCGATCGAGGCGGCAAAGGACTTCCTGTGGGAGAACTTTAGACATTTAGACGTTGAGAGCCATGTAATAATCGAGTCAAAGATTGGTCACGGATCCGTTGATCTGAAACACCTCTTTGAGCAGAGGAAGAACGGCATACCCCTTGCGAACGACACATCCCTCGGTGTTGGGTATGCGCCGCTCTCAGAGACGGAGGCGCTCACCCTCGAGACGGAACGTCTGCTCAACTCTGACTCGTTTAAGCGTGAGTTCCCCGCTGTGGGTGAAGACATCAAGGTGATGGCAGTCCGCAAGAACGATACGATTGAACTCACCATTGCTGCGGCGATGGTTGACTCCGAATTAAACAACGTTCAGGAGTACCTTGAAGTGAAGAGCGCCATATACGAGACGATCCGCGACCTTGCAGAGAATATCACGGACAAGAAAGTGGAGATCTTTGTCAACACGGCGGACGATATAGAGAGCGGAATCGTCTATCTTACGGTTACCGGCCTCTCTGCGGAAGCGGGTGACGACGGTTCTGTCGGCCGAGGAAACCGTGTCAACGGCCTGATCACACCCGCACGTGGTATGTCCCTCGAGGCAGCCGCGGGCAAGAACCCGATAAACCATGTAGGAAAGATTTACAACGTTCTGGCCAACCAGATTGCCAAGGACATATACGAGAACGTTTCGGGTGTGCACGAGGCATACGTCTATCTCCTGAGCAGGATCGGCAGGCCCATCGACGATCCGGAGATTGTACACGTTAAGCTCCTGCCAGAGAAAGGGACAGATGTCAAGGAGCTGCAGCCAGAGGCGGAGGAGATCGTCCACAAGCACTTTGACCACATTATGGACCTCGTGGACAAACTCGTTAACGGCGAGATCAGGGTGTTCTGATGATCCTGGTCCGCCCTTCCCCCATTCCTTCCCCCGTGTGGAACATTGTTGACCCGTGGAGTATAGAGGATGCAAGGTTTGAAGAGGGTCACGCGGTTGCGCTCGAGGGAGATCGCATCGACGAACTCATCATCTTCCTGAAGTCCGTGAAGCCAAGGCGTATCGTTGTGCACTCAGAGGACGAAATGCTCTTTCGCTCGCTATCCTCCGCTTTCACACCTGACAAGGTCCTTCGCGCTCACACACCATAACTTCTTTTTCGGCAAGTATCGAATGTAATTCAGGCAATTTACGTTTGAATTTCAAACTTAACTTGGGTTGAAACTTGAAAATCCAACCTTTTTTTAAAATATTCTGCAGGAAAGAATACAATCGATAGGATTAACATAGCACAGGGGGAAGGTGCCAGGGATTACAGCGTGGCCGACCCTGGCACCCCGCAGATTGCCTACTGCACAAATACAAAATACGTGATCCATTTAAACATGACGCCAGACCTTCGTCAATCACCGTCTCAGATTCTCGGCCAACCTCTGTAAACACGACACAGGAGGTGGGCAAATGGCAATACTGATACAAATAGCGGTATTCTTGGCAATACTCGCAGCAACCGGAGCATTTTTCATAGAACTAGGGGCTAACGGTTTTACAGCACTTGCAGCGGCAGGCAATCAACTACTTAGCACTGCAATTGCTGGCGCAGTAATTACGCTTGGAGTGGCACTAGCGATCCTTTATTTCAAGGCAAAAGGATACTGAAGATCAGCCGAACGTGTTTTTCTTTTTTTCTTTTTCGGCGTGTGCTCACATTAATTCTACAATTCTTTGCATGAGTTCTCTGTCCGGATTTCCATAAACGAAAGTGGACAGAATATATTTCATCTCGTCCTTTGTGAGGCCAAATACATCTCTTGCGATTTTTGCCTCTAATTCCGCACGCATTTCGCGTCGTTCCTCTTTATCCAGAGCCTCTTGCGCTTTTACCCCAATCTCATTTGCCATATCGTCATAATATCCCTTTCTGTATAGCAGTCTGAAAGCCATCTCTACAACTTCGCTTTTGATCTTTTCATCTACGTCTGGAATCGGTAACTCGTAGAGGAAGAACATCGTTAGGTTCGCAGAGACACGCTGGCGTATGTAGTAGTCCAGAACGAAACTGTTTAGCAAAGCCATCAGATATATTACGTCCTCGTAGGGGACTTTCTCCTGAACGATTGTACCGTCTTTTATTTTGTAGCGGAAGGGCTTGAAGTAGTTGAGAGAGTGGCCCATAAACACGCGTTGCGGGACAATCGTGCTGATGAGCGTTCTCTCGTTTGTGGAACTAGCTATTGCGCGGTATGCAAGCCGGTATTCCTCATAATCAAGTTTAAAAATACCCTTTTCAAAGTTTTCCTCTGCAATGGCGTAGTTTGCCTCTATAAACTCCCTTAACTCTTTGCCTTTCAGGCCAAGTTTAGTGCCTTCATCTTTAAGGAACTTTTTAACTCTGCTCAACTCTTTGCTCAGGAGACGCTCTCGGCCCTCTTTCTCTTCCACCCAATATGTCGGCCCGGCGAAGAACGGCTCGTATTGATGTATCATCTTGCCCTCGTAGAGTATTAGGCCTTTCTGGGATGTGTTGAA
>CAYZOD010000020.1:0-6174 GCA_964480165.1 uncultured archaeon | reverse complement strand
GACTGGGTAGTCGAAAGTGATCGCGTCTATGAAGTCCCCAAAAGTTCCACCATTCTTCTCGAGCCACTCTTCGTAGTCCTTTCTCGTGACGTAGAAGGCCGCTTTGAACGGTGTGTTGCAGTTATTCTTCGTGAAGAAAACGACATCAAACTTGAACTGTGGATGCACATCTCTGAACCATCCCTTTCCACGGTTCTCAAACGAGATCAGTTCTTTGAGGCAATATTTCTCGAATATTTCTTTCCTGAGGAGCATCGCTCCCTCATCTGTGTGGAAGTTCGATGGAACAAGCAAATTCACAGCGTCCTTTGAAAGCTCCATCGCTCTTTCGAGGAAAACTTTTTGGAGGGTAACCTTTCCTTCCGTGCTAAACTTGTACCTGTGCCTGACGAACTCCGAAAGCCTCTTTATTCTATCGTGATACTGTTCCCAGATTTCTCTTATCTTCTCAGAATCTTTAAGTTTCTTGTAGAACTTCCTCTTAAATTCCTTTCCCGGAATATTGAACTTTGTAACTCCTTTCGGGAAAACGTCTCTGAAAAGCTCCTCGTGTAATGCCGCAAATTCCTTTTCTGAGGGTTCTACAGTCTCCCACGGTGGGTTGCCTATTACTCCATCGAACCCTCTTTCTTCGGGTGGGAGCGGGTTGCCGTCTCTATCAAAGTATCGGAAGAAGAACTCCAAAGGATAAAATAGCGGCTTTTTAAACTCCCAACCCCTCTCTTTCATTATATCGATCAATCTTGCTCTTATCCGTTCTTTTATTGCCGAAGTGCCCTCCAAAGGACTAAGGTCAAGTGGATTGCTCAAGTACGCTTCTCTCCTTTTCCAAAGTTCTTTAATTTCCTCCTTGAACTCTCTGCTTATGATTTCGACCACTTCGGCTTCTGGGAGAGATGCAATGGAATCTCCATTCACTACATTCATCTCAAGGTCTGGCAATACATGTTCTGCTCCCCTTAACTTTGTGTATCTGAAGTCCTGTGGTCGGAGCTTGATTGCTTCTTTCCATATGTTGACTTTTGCGACATCAACTGCTCGCTCGTCTAGATCCACGCCATATATGTGCCGTAGGATTATGGCAGACATAAGCCGGCGATAGTCCCCGTTGTCGAACCCCAAAGACTGCCGTATTTTTTGCACAACTTCCCGTCTGTGCTGTATGTCCTTTGGTTCCCCAAAGAATTGTTCTATTTTCGTTGCCCATCGCGTGTGTTCATCTATCTCCTCGTATATCTTGTATATCTCGCGTAGGACCTTAATCAGGAATGAACCGGAGCCACAGGCAGGGTCAAGAATAGCGATGTTTGTCAGTTTTTTAGCAAGTTCCCATGCCCTCTCTTCACTTGGCGCAGGTGAGTTTAGAACGTCAAGCAAGGCAGTTTTCACCGGTTCAAAGAGCTCCCTCACTAGATTACTTGCCATATACTGCGTAATTTCTCGGGGCGTGTAATATATTCCCTGCTGCTTTCTCCTCTCTGCCAAGAACGTTTCATACGCCTTGCCAAAAACGTCCTCGTCAATCTGTCGGAAGTTGTAATAAAGCATCCCTCTCCTAAAGGCGTCACTCCATTCCTTTAATCCCAGAATAAGCTTAAGCATGTCGTTGAACTTTCCCAGATTCTCGTCGCTATCTTCTAACGCGTCTAGAATAGAGTGTTGGAATAGTTCTGTATCGTAGTATGAGTAAAACCATTCGTCTATTTCTTCGAAGAACACTTTAAGGAACTTTTTGACGCCCTTAATGGCCCATTTTCTCTCAGCTGACTCATAAGAGTCCCTCACAAACCGGAACGGAATCAGACCGTAGTCCTCGAGCGTCCTTATAAAGATGAACTTGTTTATCAGGTGGACTATTGGCTCGCTGGGATTTTTGACATTCCATTTGAGATTTGAAAGCAGATTGTGCCACGCTCGGAGGTCCTCGAAGAAATCTTTATCGAGGTCTCGCCGAGGGATTTTATCTTCCTTCCTGCGTACGACCTCCCAGATATCGCCAATATCCCGCAAATCCTTCACGAATTCTTCGAAATTCTCCTTGTGGAATGGTTTAAACTCTATGATTGCCTCTCTGTTGTAGTAATAGACCTCGTCCAGGTTTGTGAGGATAACGTAGTCGACAACACCGCTCTTAAGGTATTTCTTAATCTGCTCACTTCTCGCAATATCGCTCAATCTAATGCGCGTGCCGTTTGTTCTGTGCATCGCTTTGAGTTCAATCGCCACAGGGCTAGTGGCACCCTCTCGAACGATGTAGTCCACCCAGCCGCTATCTTCCAGCCGTATTTCTGGGGCCCACCTCAGGCCAATGTTATCAAATATGACTTTGAGAATTTCTGAGAGCAAAACTTCGGGCTTCGCCTTTGATAGGTTCTCTATGTACATCTTTGCCTGTTTTGTTTTGAGGTTGTTCGATATTTCCTGAACCTTTTCTGGCGTCAGCTTTTCATCAAAATTGGCAAGCGTTTTGAGGTCATCTAGGTACCGTTGGACGATATCGAAGCCCCTATCTCGCAAAGTTTCCACGTATTTAAGTGAGTATTTTTCCTTAATAGCGTTGCGTCGCAAATTTTTACACATGCCCTTCGCGCTCACGGGCCCGGGTGGGGCGGCTCGGGTGAACCGTGATCCCGGGTTTCACGCCCGGGCCACAAACTCCTTCAAGAATTCTTCCTCCTTGTCTATGGGTATTCTCATGCCGGCGGCAGGCGGGTGGCCGCCGCCTGTCCCGCCAAGACGTTCCGCCAGTTCTCTCGCCAGTTCGCCCACATCCGTTCTCTTTTCCCAGTTCTGACAACGGAGTGATGCCTTTATATGCTGTCCGTCTTCGTCCAGCCCATACACAACTACAATCCAGTTGCGATAGTTATCTTTTTCAGAGATTCTTGTGGATATAACCGAATTTAATCCGCGGAAGTGTTCTTCAGTTCGGATTACCATGATCTTCTTTCCCTCGTCGTATATCTGCGCATAATCCTTGGGATCTTCAACATACTTCTGAACGGCCGATTCAAACTTAGACTCTGCCTCAATAAACTCCTTTCGCTCCAGAATGTCTCTCAGATCGTGTATCTCGTTTAGCAGCAGATAATCCAGTTCTGATAGATCCCTGTTCGTTGCGATGTATGCTGTGAGCATTTCTCCTGCGCGGATAACATCCTCCATTCCGAACTGCTCCACAAAGGATCTGTTCCACTCTGTGATGCAGCGGTCTGTGTATATGGAGATGGCTGCGAGGAACGCCAGGTGCGGGACGACGTCCCGGAACGTCAGGTATGCGAGAAGACCAGCGTTCCATCGCGACGGTTCGAAGATGTCGGGTAGAAGGTGTGGGTTGACGTACGCATGAAGCGTTTCTTCGATCCCACGATCCCAGGGGTGATGATCTATGGCATAAACGCGCATTCCTTCGTTTGAGGCGTCCCTGGCCGTGGCGACTGGCTCTCCGTTCAGGGCGATATCCGTAAAGACAACTGCACCGCTTTCAGGAACGAACGTCTTCGATCTCTCTACAGCGTAGGGGTATGCATCGTATCCCAGTTGTCGGAGTGCCGCAACCGTTATGATGCCCGACGCGAATCCGTCCATATCCGTGTCGTGCTCCACGTGGTAGAGTTCGTCGTCCAGCGATGCCCTGAACGTTCGGATAGCAGAAAGAAGAGGGGAAGGGATGTCCATGGGTAGAAAAGAATGTGAAGTGTTAAAAGTCTACTTGAGCAGCTCTCTGATGCCGTGTTCCATATGTGTTCTGATTCTCTCCTTTTCCTGTACAGGTACCTTCAATCCACCGACAGGCTCGTGCCCACCACCGCTTCCGCCGACCTTTTTCCCCACCACGCGGCAGAGCTTGCCTGCGTGGAGACCTAGTTCTCTCGCTGCATAGTTAGCACCTACCCTGTAATTTATCCATTCATTTCCCTCTTTATCTGTCTCGTACTGTCCTGCTGCAACAACCGTGGGCTCCTTCCAATCCTTGACAATGTCTAACATCAGCGAACCCACTGCACTCTTGAGTTTCATTATCCTGCGAGCGTCATCGTCGTCTATGTGGAGAACAATCACGCGCACTCTGCCTTTCGGTGTTTCAACGTGGTGATCTACATCCACTTCACCATTCTTGAATAGCTCTTCGTACTTCTTCAGCGAAGGTTCGATAATGCGCAGTAGTTCACCAGCCACAGGATCCGCAAGGATAATATTGAAATTCTTGCTTTCTATCGATCTCTTCAAAAGTTCTCGCGCTCGATCTTCGGTAAATTTCCCTGGAAAGTGCTCGCTTAACCCGAATACAAGTGCAGCGCGTTTAAACGCCTCGTACTGAACGCCAAAATACTTCGCTACATTCATAACAAAATTTTTCACATCGGGGTTGTTCTCGTCGGCCTTATCGCCCACTGCTCCAATTGCAGAGTATAGTGCAAGGTTCTCCAACTCTTCTCTCGTTGCTCCGAGTCTCTTAGCCAGATGGAGTGACTGTATAGACGGGTTGTACGCGTAAAATCTGTCGGTATCTCGAATCTTATCCAGTATCTTGTCTTTGTCCGTCTTGAACGGGTTGGCAATGGCTACGAGCGCGGGGTGCTCGGCAACCTCATTATCGTGGTGATCTATGTTGATTATCGTGGTGCTGGCAGGGGGCTCTTCTTTTTCGAAGTGGTACGGCTCTACGGTAATATCGTAAACAATGTGCAGCCCCGGCTTGTCAAATCGGACAGAACGCCTATCTTCGTGATGTACCTCCACCTTTGCCCCAAGACGTTCCAGTATCGGGACAAGCCCATGGACACTCGCGCCGTCGGGATCTGCGTCAGCATGAATAACGATCGTTCCACCCTTTTCCGCGTGCTCCTTTAAGATGCCTGCAATTTTCTTATGCTCCTCCCGCAGGTTCCCAGGAAACGTCTCCACAATATGATTCACGATTTCCTCAATACCCGCCATGCAGATATATGCTCCAAAGCAGAATATATATCAACTTCACCTCCACCGTTTTTATGCCTTCCTCCTCCGATCTTACCCGGTGGGACGAATGGAGACCATCAGAGGCTGGGTCTGGAACGTGCGCGATATAGGCAAACTCAAGTTCATACTCCTCCGCAAGTTTCCCGAGAATAGAATCGAACAGGTCGTCGTGAAGAAAGGCAACGTCCCTGAAGACGTCCTCGAGGAGGCGGGCAAATACAATCCTGAGACGCTCATAGAGATCGAGGGAGAGTGGAAGGAGTCCCCAAAAGCGCCCAACGGGCGAGAATTCGTCGCTTCGAACATAAAGGTCATCGCAAGCTCCACGCCGACGCCCATCTATTTAACTGAAAAGACGCCAGCGGAATTTCCCACCCGTCTGGAGTATCGCTACCTCGACCTGCGCAAGCCGAGGATCGCCGCGATCTTCAAGGCAAAGGACGTCATCATCGACGCGGCCCGCGAGGTCATGAGAAAGAACGGATTCACGGAGGCAGCATTTTACCCCATGATCATCGCAACGGCAACGGAGGGCGGTGCGGAACTCTTCCCGCTGGTCTACTTTGACAAGGAGGCGTTCCTTGCCCAGTCCGCTCAGCTATACAAACAATCGCTCGTTCCGGCGTTCGGGCGGGTCTTCGCTATCGCTCCGTCCTTCCGCGCCGAGAAGAGCAGGACGAGGAAGCACCTCACGGAGTTCTGGCAGATAGACGCGGAGGCTGCATTCGTCACGAAGAAGGACCTCATGGACATCCAGTTCCAGATCTACAGGCGCGCGGCTGAACGGCTGAACGAGGAGGCGGAGGAGGAACTCAAACTCCTTGGCATCGAAGAGGTGCCTGTCCCAAAGCGATACGAGACGATCACCTACGAGGAGGCGATAGAACTCCTCCAGTCCGACGGTGTGGACATAAAGAAGGGTGACGACTTTGGCGCGCCCGAGGAGAGAAAACTCTGCAGTCACTTTGACGTGCCATTCTTCGTCACGGAGTTCCCGGAGACAGAGTGCGCCTTCTATTACAAACTGAGGGAGGAGGATCCATTCTACGCGGAGAAGATGGACTTCCTGGCACCGGGGGAGAATGGCCTCGAACTCTCCTCTGGTGGTCCACGTGAGAACGACCCGGAGAAACTGCGCAAGAGGATGATCGCCAAGGGAATGCGTCCAGAGTCCTTCGGCTGGTACCTAGAGATGTTCGAGTATGGGTTCCC
>CAYZOD010000019.1:0-9913 GCA_964480165.1 uncultured archaeon | reverse complement strand
GTAACTCTTGGCCATAAAAGCACCTCCACCCGGTCATCGGGCTAAGAAGTTTGGATCGGGAGATTTTAAAAAGGTAGTGAGGTCCTCCGTCTTCCCTGATCTTCCTTTTTATTGTTTGCCTACTTTTTCTTTGAGATGCCGGCACGTCTCAAACGCCTCACACTCAAGAACTTCAAGTCGTTCCGCACGGCAAACATCCCATTCGCCCCTGGCTTCACCGGCATCATGGGCCCCAATGGTTCTGGAAAGTCAAATATCATCGATGCTATCGTCTTCGTTCTCGGCGAGGGACGTCTGAAGACCATACGCGCCTCGCGTCTGACCGATCTCGTTTACCACAAGGCGAGGGACGGTCGTGCGATCGTTTCCATGGATATCGTGGGTGCTGACGGTCAGGAGTACCAGATAACGAGGGAAATCGATCGCAAGGGGCACTCCATCTACAGACTTAACGGCAAGAGGACCACGAAGGGCAACATCGTCTCCCTTCTAGCTTCCTTTGGAATCTCGGCCAACGGTTACAACATTGTCCTCCAGGGCGATATTCAGAAGGTCGTGAAAATGACGCCCCGGGAACGCAGAACGATCATAGACGAGGTCGCGGGCATTTCTGAATATGAGGAGCGTAAGCAGGAAGCGCTAAAGGAGTTGGAATCCGTCGAGGAAAAGATAAAGGAAGCCGAACTCATCCTTGGCGAGAGAAAGGGCATGCTGGAAAAGTTAAAGGCGGATCGCGACGCGGCCCTTCAATATCAATCGCTGAAGGACGAACTCCGCCGTCTTCGCAAGGCCATACTTCTCCACCGCAAGGACGAATTGGGGAAGTCGGCGGAGCGCCTCCGTGCGAGAATGGAGGAAGTAGGCCGCCAACTGAACGCCATCGATGCCGAACTCGAGGAACTGGAAAAGAAGAAGGGCGAAACGGAGGAAGAGATCGAACGCATCAACGCCGAGATCCGTGAGATTTACTCGAAGATGGGCGCCGGCTTCCTCGAGTCCCTCCGCGAGGAACTCATGCGCAAGCAGACCATGCGCGACTCCCTGGAACAGGACCTTGAGCGCATAAAGGAGGAGATCATAGACCTCACCACGAAGCGCGAGCGTCTGAACTCGGAGCGAGAGTTCCTCGAGGAGGAGTATAGATCCGTGGAGGCGCGCCTCGAAGAAAAGAGAAGCGCGCTCGAGTCGGTTGATGCGAGGATCAGGGAACTCGAGGCGCGGATATCCGAAATGGAATCGGAGAAGCGAGCGGCGGAGGCGAAACTCCTCGAGATCGAAAAACTCATAGACGAGAAGCAGAAGCGATTCATGGAGATACGCGAGGAGCACAGCCGCCTGCTAGGTGAGTTGAATACCCGACAGGAGATGAGCAAGAAGCAGGCAGCCCTTCTCGAGAAGGTGAAGAATGCTAGGGAGGAACTGAAGAAGATAGAGTCGGAGATTCAGGATCTTGAACGATCAAAGAAGGAGGTCTTCGACCTCGAACGCTCATTGAATCAGCAGTACCTTGCTCTACAGGAGGAGATAAAGTCCCTCCGCGAGGAGGTGGGATCCTACAGGGGAGCGGCCAACGCACTCAAATCTTTGGGCGTAGACGTAGAAGTGCTTAACGCGCTGAAGCAAGCGCAGAGTCGCGGGGAACTATTCGGTATTCACGACTACGTCTTCCGTCTCATAGAATACAACAAGCGCTACGCGTCGGCCATAGAGACCGCGGCCGGCAGGCGTCTCTTCTACATCGTCGTGGACACCGCTGACGCCGCCGCGGAGGCCATCAAGTATCTGAAGAAGCACAACCTTGGACGTGCCACCTTCCTCCCCATGGACCGCGTGTCCTATCGCCTCACGGACGTTCCACACATTTCCGGCGTTCTTGGCAGGGCGCTGGACTTCGTAAAGTACGATGAGAAGTATGCCCGTGCCATGGCCTTCGTCTTTGGGGATACATTGGTCGTTGAAAGTGTGGATGACGCCAAAAAGCTCGCCGGAAAGTATAGAGCAGTCACACTCGACGGCGATATCGTTGAACGTTCCGGAATCATGAGCGGTGGCGCCAGGCGTTCAGGTGTGTCACTTCTTCAGATCATTTCTGTCGAGGCGAAGCGGCAGGAGCTCTCCGAGAAGGAGGCGGAGGCGAAGAGTATCCTTACCCGTCTGCAGGAGATACGCGACCGTGTTCGCTCTATCTCTTCTCGCCTTTCCGAGTTAAACGCCCGCAAACAGGAACTGGAGAGATTCATAGAGTCCGCGCCCGCTGGGGAGGAGGACGCGGCGAAACGCATTGAGGAACGCCTTGAGGAACTGTCAAGGGAGATGGAACTCCTTGCCAACGAGATCTCGGATCTCGAGATGCAGAAGGCAGAGCTGAGGAGAACAGTCCGCAAGGAATCAGGCAAGGAAGGAGTCTCAGTCTTCGATACGCTCTCCTCCCTCCGCCAGGAGCGTGATTTGCTCTCGAGGGAAGTCCATGAGATCGAACTCGTGGCGAAGGAAAAGGAGGAGCGCCTCAAGTACCTGCAGGAAAAGCTAGATGAAATATCAAAACGTTTGGACCGTCTGGCCGAGCGCAGGGACGAGATAACGCTTCAGATCTCATCGCTCTCCGACGAAATCAAATCGCTCGAGCAGAAACTCGTGGAGGCAGAGAAGCGCTCCGCTGAGGTGAAGGATCGGTTGGACAATCTGAACGAGAGAAGGGATGCCCTCGAGGCAACGCTCAAGGAGATCCTGAATAGAATCGGTACAAAGAACACGGAACGTGATGCACTCTACCGTGAACGCCTGCAGCTGGAGACGAAACTGGACTCTGTTCTCAACAACATCGTTGAACTGGATTCGGATCTCCGCGAATACGAGGGCGTCGAACCGCTCCCCGAACTCCCACCGAATCCTGAGCAGCGAGTAGGGGAAATCCTCGACGAGATGCGCGCCCTCGAACCGGTGAACATGAGAGCAATTGAGGAATATGATGAAATGAAGGCGAAGATAGAGGAGATTGAGGAGCGCATTTCCAAACTCCGTGAAGAGAAGAAGGCGATTCTCGAACTCATGGAGGAGATCGAGCGCAAGAAGGAAAAGGCATTCATGGATGCGTTCCTGGCTATCCGCAAGCGCTTCAAGGACGTTTACCGGGAGTTGGAGAACGGTAGCGCGGACCTGCACCTGACGGACGAGAACGACATATTCAACTCCGGCCTAATTATCGAGGCGCAGCCCAAGGGCAAGACGTTGAAGAATATAGATGCCATGTCTGGTGGGGAGAAATCCATGGTGGCCATCGCATTTATCCTCGCCATTGCCCTGTACAGGCCTGCGGCGTTCTACATCCTGGACGAGCCGGATCAGGCTCTAGACAAGAAAAATGCGGAGAAGGTGGCCAAATACATCAAGCGTTTGTCCAAGACCACCCAGTTCATCGTTGTCTCCCATCGCGACGCCATGTTGAAGGAGGCGGATCAGATTATAGGGGTATATATGAAAGAGGATGGGAGCTCGGCAGTGGAGATCAAGCTCCCGTCTGCTTGATCTTATTCAACTGGCTCCTGTAGCGTCCGATGAGGCGCTTTACCTTGGCGATCTCCTTCTTCAGTTCCTTGTCGTCGGGGTTCTTTGCAGCCTTCTTCTGGAGTTCGCGCAGGCGGTGTTCCAGTTCCATGATCTTCCTGCGGTACTGGTGCTCCTTCAGGAGTATCTCGTGGCGCTTCTTTTCATCCTTCTTTCTACCTGTTGCCAGGAGGACGATGAGGAGCGCGGCGCTCAGGACGAGAATGGCAATGGCGATCAGGACAGTTATCTCGTCTCCAACGTTTATCTTCGTGGTCTTCTGCACGCTGACGACGACGGTCGGGGCGGCGTATATGCTCTTGTGGATTTTCTGTATCTCCTCCGCCATGAGGTATATTTGCAGGCCGGTTGTGGCCATGTCCTTTGCCTTCTCGCTCTTGCCTTCGCGCTTGTAGTATTTCGCCGCCTCGTAATAGTATTTGGCGTGGTTCTCGTAGAGTTCGTCCCATATACCCACGGGTTTGAATGGATCCGCGAACTTATCCGCCAGTGCAGACACGGGATCTTTTCTTTTTGCGATCACGTCTCCAAGAGCGAGCCCTCTCGCGCTCGCTGCCTCGAGGGCTGCCGTGTAATACCATCCAAGGTCGTAGGCGGTCTTTGCCCATGCCACGCGTTCCTGGATGGATGAATCATCAACGTTCACCATCTGCTGGATGTCTTCCACGGATATGATGGCCTGTTTTGCCAGTTCCTGCAGGTCTCCCAGTTCTGCTCCTGGGATGCCCCTACCCATGCGGTACATATCCTCCGCGCTCTCGATCCACTCACGTATGGATATGAGTTGCTTCAGGTATGCGGGGGATGGTTCCCCCATTCTCACGTTCGTCTGGAGTTCATCGAAGTTGTATTTTGCCCTGATGAACCTATCCCTTGCCGCGCCAATCCACTCGAAGTTGCCCTTGTTCATATTCACATCACTTAGTTCTCCCTGAAGTGTGCTCAGCCGATTCTCCGTGTCCTGGAGGAGATCCTGGTACGCGGTGCTCGTGGGATCGAGGAGGGATGGGTGTTCACATATGTTCTCGTAGGTTTTCGCGTCGATGGTGGCGAGGAACGCGTAGTTTGCCGCTGTGTAATAATAACCTTTGTCCAGGAGCATGACAGCACGGTCTACCATGCTCTCCGCCGTCTTCAGCGAGTCGCGGAGGGACTGTTCAGTTGCAGCATCGCGGAGCGTGAGGGAGCAGGATTTCGCCTCTGTGACTGCCTTCCTTGCCTTCTGGACGAGGGATTCGGCCAGTTTCTTGAAGGGGGCAGATCTGTTCACATCTGCGGGAGGCGGGACGAAGTTGTCCATTTCCTCCGTCTGCTCTCCCGTTTCTATATTCTGCTCTGGGCGTTTGCCCTCGAAGACGATCTCTACTGCCTGCTTCAGGTCGGAAACCTCGTATACACTCATGTCCCAGTGCTCTCGCGCATATTGGACGATGTCCACGTTCTTCACGACCGTCTGGACGATGCCCGGCTCCACCTCTTCCTCTATCTCCGCTGTGGTGTTGCGCTCGCCCTGCGGGATGAGGAAGATCTTTACGCCTACCTCGTGGGCCGCCTTTGCCTTGCCGAATATTCCTCCAACGGGGTATACCGTTCCGTCCGCGTCGATCTGGCCTGTCGCGCTTATGTAGTCGGGGATATCCTTTTCTTGGAGTGCGGCGTATGTCGCGAGCGCAATTGCAATGCCCGCAGAGGGTCCATCTATCTTTTCCGCTGGCGACTGGATCTTGACGAAGAAATCATAGTTGTCTTTATTCACGTCGAGGAGATGGGTGGCCGCCGCTATGGCATCGCGGACAGACTCTTGGGTTGATTCACCAACGATCGAGTTGCCGAGGTCTATGGCTATGTTTCCCGTCCCCGGTTTCACATCTACCGTGAGCGTTGCGGGGACGCCCTGCCCCGTCTCCGTTACGGCGAATATGAACATGTTTGCCTCGAATGCGTGTGCGTAGCCGAGAATGATAACCATTAGCCCGATAATTGCTGCGAGTCGTCTCATGCTATGAAAACAATCTTATTCTTTATAACGTCTTCGGAGCATTTCACGCAGATACTCCTCGAGTTTTTCCCTGCGATACTGTGCCCAGACGAAGATTAGAAACGCCAAGATGAGCGTTACAATTAGGACGTCGAAGACCGTGATGTCCCTGCCCAGAACAGTGAGTATAACATAAGTTTCCTGCCCACTTACTGTGAATACCGCTGCGATCACGAGAAAAGTGATAAGGAAGAGGAGGTAGACGAGCTCCGTGTTCCAGTGGGCCATGTACTCCAGGACCACCGGAACGAGATCCGTCTCCTCCTTCTTGCGTGCCGTTTAGATCACCCGAAGAGGGATGCAAGGCCTGCAGCGGCCTCCTCTTCCTTCTTCTCCTCCTCTTCCTCGGACTTCTCTTCCTTCTTCTCCTCAGCTGCCGGCGCGGCTGCTGCAGCAGCGGCCGGTGCGGCGGCCACTGGCATTGCAGCCTGGGAAATTGCCTCGTCTATGTCAACGCCCTCAAGGGCACTGACGAGTGCCTTGATGCGGGCCTCATCCGGCTCGATGCCGGCAGCCTCGATGACCTTCTTGATGTTCTCTTCGTTAATCTCCTTACCCGCTGCGTGCAGGAGCAGAGCAGCGTATACGTACTCCATCTTTTTTCACCTCCTAACCGAAGAGGGACGCGAGTCCAGCAGCAGCTTCCTCCTCAGACTTTTCATCTTCCTCCTGCTCTTCTTCTTTCTTTTCCTCTACGGGAGCAGGAGAGCTTGCGGCCGCGGAAGCGGCTGACTCCACCATCGCCCTCGTGGATTCGTCGAGGGCTTCAGGCGGCAGACGGGATGCCAGGGCAAGGGCCTGAGCCCTCGCCTTGGCGAGGATTTGCGGTGCAGTATCCTTTGTGACGTATCCAGCGTTGATGGACAGGTTCTTCGCCTCCGCTGCAGCCTTTGCGAGGAGTATCTTGATGCTCTCTGTGGTCGGATACGCCACGTTCACGGCGAGGTTCAACGCGTAGGCTGCTGCGGTGCGGAGGTCCTCCAGCACCTTCTCGACGGAGACGTCGAGCACGTCGCGGAGGAATATGAGTCCCTCGTTCCACGCCGCGTTTATGCGCACCATGACCTCTATGGGCTTCACTTCAAGCTTCATGAGCGCGTCTGCGAGGTGGTGTGGAACCACTTCGCCCGCACGAACGGCCACGAAGTCCTCCGTGACCTCCACGAAGCCCTTGGAGACCTTGGACGGGATACCCGCCGCCTTGATCTCCGCGATCATGGGTGCGGGAACGGGTGTCACGCCCTTGGGGACGACGATGTCCACGGGTGCGATCTGACCCGCCTTGACGGGCGCGTACTCCTTCATCTCCTTGAGTATCTTGAAGAGGCGGAACGGATCCATGTCCGTGACGATGACCGCGGTAGGACCGTCGATGTGCTCCTCCAGACCCTCTATGTTGGGGATCTTGCCCTTCACCTTCTCCAAGGCGCGGAGGAGCAGGCGGTTCTTGACCACGCGGATCTTCGCCTTGCCTGCGAGCTCGCGGCGGACCTTCTGCATGAGGTCTGCGGGGACGCGGTCGATGGACGCCACTGCCACTGTCTTGCCGCTGCTGAGCATCTCCGCGAGCTCTTCAACGACCTTCTGCTTCTTGAGTATGTTCTTGCGCACCATTTCATATCACCCTCACGGACGGCCCCATTGTTGTCTTGACGTATATGGACCTGATGTTCTGGTCGCTGGGTATCTTCTTGAGCACGGCGTTGTAGACAGCCATTGCGTTCTCCGCCAGGTCATCCTCAGACATCTCGACTGTCCCGATGGGTGCGTGGACCACCGGGAGGTATTTGCCCTTCTTGTTGGACACGATGATTGTGTTGCGAAGGGCCTTGACCATTGCCTCGATGGCCTTGATGTTGGGTGGAGCAGGACGTGGCATCTTCTTCCTGGGACCGAGCACGGAACCGATCTGCTTAGCTATATCCTTCATGAGGGACGGCTCGGCAAGGAAGAAGTCGAACTCTTTTGCCAGCTTCTTCGCAGCCTTCTTATCCATCTGCATGAGTTCCTCCTTCGTTATCACGCGATCAACGATCTTTGTTTTCTTGAGTTCGGCGGCGAGTGCCTTGTCCGCGAAGAATCCTATTTTAACCGGCTTGCCGCGACCCTTGGGGAGGGTCACCTGCACTTCAATTCTGTTCTCCGGCTTCTTAAAATCAATATTCTTGAAGTTGATGGCCATTTCCACGGATTCCACAAACTTCCGCGGCTTTGCCTTCTCCTTTGCCTCCTTTATGGCTGCCTTGAATTTTTCTTTGTCAATCAATGCCATGACGCATCATCCCCTCCCGCCTCTGGCGGTACTGGCGGGGCTTAACGTTTGAATGGGTGGGGAAGGGTTTAAAATCTCACCCTTCGATCTGGATCTCTCCCGCCTTTATGGCCTGCTGGATCTCCTTGGGGTGCTTGCCATCCACGTTTATCCCTGCGGAGACGAGGGTGCCGAGCACCGTGAGCACCGCACTCTTCAGGGACGTGGTGTTCATCTGCTCGATTTTCTCCTTTGCTATCTCTATGACGTCGTTCAGGCTCATGTTCCCGACGACCTCGCTACCGGGGTTCTGTGCGCCCTTCTCTTTGCCGATTTTCTTCAGCGCGAGGGCGCTGGTCGGCGGTGTACAAACTTCGATCTCATACTCCTTCGTGGTGGGATCGATCTTGAGTATGACCGGCACCATCATGCCGGCAAACTTTGCCGTCGCCTTGTTAATGTCCGCGACAACCTTGCCCGCGTTTATGCCCAGTGGACCGAGCGCTGGTCCGATGGGTGGTCCGGGCGTTGCCTTTCCACCGGGTACGAGGAATTTCAACTCTACGGTCATGCTTCTCCCTCCGATAATGCCCTTACGTTTTCTGCCTCTACAGTAATGGGTATCTTAACGGCCGTCTCGAGGAGTTCGACCGTCACCTCTTCCTTCTGAGGATCAACACGTATGATCTTCGCCTTTGCGCCCTTGAACGGGCCGGCGACCAGTTTGACGATCGCGCCGACCTTGAGTTCGTCCATGATGGGTTTGCTCTCGAGCATAGCGTCCAGTTCGGAGACGTCCATGCCACCCCTGCCGATGAGTCCCTTGACGTGGGGCACGCCGTTGATGATTCGTCTGACCGTGATCTCGTCTATGGCCTCCACCAGGACGTAGCCCTTCACCTGTGGCGGGACGATGATTGCTACCAGTCCCTGTTCGCCCTCCTCCATCTTCCTCTTGGATCGCTCGTAGAGGAGGGTTGCCACTAGATCCTCCTGACCTGCCGTGGTTCTAACGCCCCAAATCTGTGTTTTCGGCGCTTCGTCCATAATCTCACCTACTATAACTATATCTGCGTGAGCAGGTAGTATATCCAGTGTATGATGTAGCCGATGATGCCCAGAAGCGCAATGCCCGCACCGGTGATTTTTGCAGTCCTTATGACTTCATCCTTCGTGGGCTTGCGCGCGAGCTTGAGCACGCGCTTGGACTGCTCGACGAACTCCCTGACACCCATGGCTACCTTACCCCTTACTCAACGAAATCTATATCAAGGTTGAGGCGTTTCTCCGCTATCTCCTGCAGTTCCTGGAGGTAGGGTATCCTGCCGCCGGAAATGACCACCATTGTCTGTATGAGGTTCTTGGGCAGTTCTGGATCGATCATTGCACCCCAGATGATGTGTGCGCGCGGGTGGATCTTGGACGCGACGGCCTCCGCTATCATCTCCGCCTCCTTGAGCGTCATGTCTGCACCGCCTACGACGTTGACCAATGCCCTGTCTGCGTCGCTTATATCCACGTCAAGGAGTGGGGATGCGAGCGCATTCTCCACGGCCTCCAACGCACGGTCCTCAGGTGTTCCATCGCTCTGGGACTCGCCGATACCGATGACTGCGGGACCGCCCTTTGCGAGGACCGTCTTGAGGTCGTTGAAGTCCAGGTTGATGAGACCTGGCTTCGTGATCATCTCCGTTATGCCCTTTATGGCGTTGGCCAGGATCTCGTCCGAGACCTTGAACGCCGCGTTGATGGGCAGGTCTGGCGCTATCTCGAGAAGTTTGTCGTTGGGAATGATGATGATCGTGTCTGCCGCCTTCAGGAGCTTGGAAAGGGACATGATTGCGTTCTCCAGGCGTACTCTGCCCTCGGAGGAGAACGGAAGCGTCACGACGGCGATGGTGAGCGCGCCCAACTCCCTTGCGGTCTCTGCTATGATCGGGGCGGATCCAGAACCTGTTCCACCACCGAGACCTGCGGTGATGAATACGAGGTCAGAACCCTTGAGTGCCTCTTTTATCTCCTCAATGTCTTCCTGTGCTGCCTGCTCTCCGAGACGTGGG
>CAYZOD010000018.1:0-9984 GCA_964480165.1 uncultured archaeon | reverse complement strand
GGTGAAGGAGATGGGTGATGGACTTCACTAAGAGGGTTCGTGGAACACGAGATTTTCTGCCGCCGTTGAGTGTTAGACGCGCTGAATTCTTGAGGATAATAGAGGATACCTACCGTGAGTTTGGATTCCTGCCATGGGACACGCCCGCTCTCGAAACAGCTGAGCTACTAACGTCCAAGGGCGGGGAGGAGATTCGGGACGAACTCTATCTTTTCAAGGACAAGGCGGGAAGAGAGATCGGGCTGCGCTTTGATCTAACGCTACCCACCGCCCGTGTTCTGGCAGAGAACAAGACGATGGCGCTACCAATAAAGCGCTACATGATTGGAAAGGTCTGGAGATATGATCGCCCCCAGGCAGGACGTTTCCGCGAGTTTACACAGGCAGATGTAGACATCTTCGGTACAACGAACCTGCTGGCTGACGTCGAAGTTATCGCGGCACCGTGGACGGCACTGAAACGTGCTGGCTTGGAAGGAACAGTCCAGTTAAACGACCGGCGGCTCCTTGACGCAGTTGCTGACTACATTGAATTGCCGGCGGAGCGACGGGCTGAGTTCTACCGGGCGATAGACAAGTGGTATAAGATAGGAGAAGATGGAGTTCGAGAGGAACTTGGGGATCTTGCACCGTCCCTCGATCGCTTCTTGGAGTTCAACGTGGATCTCTCCGAACTGCCGGAGAAGAGCGATAAGATCAAAATGGCGAAAGAGAGCCTATTGAAACTGGGAGAGTATCTAGATGACTTCGGCGTGCTCTGGACGTTTAACATCTTCATCGTCCGCGGTCTGGACTATTATACCGGGCCGATATTCGAGACGTTTGCAGACCGCCCGACGAGTATTCTCTCCGGTGGCAGATACGATAAGCTTATTGGACTACTCGGCGGGAAGGATACTCCAGCGACGGGCGGGAGCATCGGGGTAGACAGGGTTTTGGATCTCTACGTTGATTCCATGGACCTTGTAGCGAAGGAAGCAGATATTTACGTTGCGATTATTCCGGGCTACGAGGAAGAGGGTATCCGAATCGCAAGGATGCTTCGCGAAGCGGGCAAGAGCGTGTTCATGGACGTAACCGGGAGAAAACTGGGCAAACAACTGGCGGATGCGGAGAGGAGAAGGATCAAAACAGTGGTGATCGTTGGACGGGAGACGGAGGATGGAAAGGTCGTCGTGAAGGATATGGAAACAGGAGAGCAGAGGACCGTTGACCTAGCAGACATTTCCAGGATCATCTGACACGCTTTTATTTTACTACTTTCTTCTTCATCTGTGGGCGAACGTATTCACATCCCCCTGCGAACGGCCCAGCGCATTCTCTGGGAGGTGCATCGTAGGGGGCTCGGTGCGCGTGGCGAGAAGAGAGATGTGTATTCTTGGCGGATCCCCTGGCCATACGATCGTCCTACTCTCTATTCCCTCCGCGCATTCCGTGCAGCCCTTGAAGAAGGATTGCCGAGAATACTGGAACGGCTGCCAAGGGGTAAGCCCATAACCTTCGTTGGTACTGGTGAGTCGTCCCGACGGGCGTTCTACATTCTCGAGGCGACTATGAAAAACCTTCCCGAACTTTTCAATGGAGTGAAAATGGCAAGAATTGCACATCTATCCCTTCCATTTAGCCCGCACCACATGGGGAGGGATTGGAGGGAACTTCAATCTGGGGGGAGCATCTATAGCAAGAGCGACTATCTGCCAAGGTATCTGCCTGAGATAACGGCGGAACTTCTTGGACGAAAGGAACACGTGGTTGCCCGCGATTCTAGGGGACGAGAGTACCATGTGGTCGGTGAAAATCTGAGAAATGATCCCAAGCGCTTGAAGGAGATTGTTCCAAATATTAGAGAGGTTATTGTTCGCAGGAATCCATACTATGCGCTATACAGGGACGTTATTCGGGGCGTAGCGGAAGGTAAGACCGCGCTCTTCCACCTCGATACGCTCTTCTGGACGCGTCCAGACGTCACCGGCGGGACTGCTTGGTATGTGGAGGAAACGTTGCGGCGGCTGGCCAGAATGCACGGAATGGAATTGCCGGAGATCCAGCGTGCGGCGTTCGTGGAGATGTATCCTGGAACGCGGCTGAGGGACGCAATAGATCGGGCAGACCGTGGCGTATACAGGCCTACGGAGCGCGAAGATCTCGTTTTTTCATCGGTAATCCATGGACCTCTTGATTCTCGTTTGGCCGGGGACCTTATACCAACGCATGTCCGCCGCGTTGAGAATACGGAGGCGATGGCCGTTGTCCATCCTAGCGGCGTGATCTATCTAACCCATCTGAAGCCGGTCAAGCGCTGATATATAAAAATTTTTGGAACACCAAATATTATTTGGGTGATATCCATGTTCGGGGATGTTAAGATTTACTGGGACTGGATGCTTGCGGTAGGCGTATTCTTTGTTGCTCTTGGAATCGCTTCGCTTCTTATGCTGCCAATCGTCACTGCGCTTACCGCTGTGATTTTCGGCGCATTTGCCATCGCCGCCGGGATCGTGCAGCTGTACAACGGGGTTCGCCACACGTCCGGATGGGCGAGCAAGATTGCAAACATAATCCTAGCATTGCTGTACATAGGGTTCGGTGTTCTCGCGATATACAATCCGCTTCTCGCGGCGTCGGCGATTACCCTTGCAATGGCTGCAGCATTCATAGCGATAGGCATACTTCGTGCGTGGATCGCATGGCAGAATAGATCTGAGTTTCCCCAGTGGAAGTGGGCATTTGTTTCAGGCATCGTTACTGTGTTTTTAGGGATCCTCCTTGCGGCATCGTGGCCAGAGGCATCTGTGTGGTTCCTGGGACTCTACATCGGTTTGGATCTAATCTTCAGCGGAGCCACGTTTATCGGTCTCGCACTTGCCGCAAGGGAGTAACACCTTTTATATTTTCTTTCCTGACCAGTTCTTTGCTCCTTCTCGGTGGTAGCGATGAGTCCGTCAAAGATGCGCCAGCGAATCCTCGAAGAGAATCCCCTGAATGTCCTATTGGTGCTTTCAGGGCCAATCATATTTAACCAACTCGTTCAGGTTCTCTATAACTTGGTAGATACGTTCTGGCTGGGTAAACTGGGCCGAGCAGCCGTCTCGGCGCCCGCAGTTTCCTGGCCTGTAATCATGACCGTTGTGTTTTTCGGCAACGGTTTTGCCACGGCCGGTCTTGCCCTCGTGTCGCAGTATGTGGGCGCGGGGAAGTGGGAGAAAGTGGACAAGATTGTTGCACAGTTGCTCCTCGTTCTCTTTGCCGTTGCGCTTGTCTTTGGTGCTCTGGGAGTGATCTTTGCTCGTGACGTTCTTTCTCTGCTGGGAGTGCCGCCGGACGTTCTTCCCCTTGCCAGCGATTACCTGCGCATACTTGCAGTTGCGTTTCCATTTACTTTTGCTGGCTACGTCTTCGGGACGGCTCTCCGCGCGATGGGTGACACGAAAACACCCATGTATATAAATGTGTTCACGATCGCTCTGAACGCTATTCTCGATCCCCTTTTCATCTTCGGCGCAGGGCCTCTTCCTGCAATGGGCGTTTCCGGTGCGGCCGTCGCCACCGCCATATCCAACGCACTCTATTCGCTCGTTGGGCTTATAATCCTCTTCACGGGCTGGAGGCATGTGCACCTGCGTTTCGGCCACTTTATCCCTGATACGGATATTATGGGAAAGATCGTTCGGATAGGTTTGCCCTCCGCGCTTAGCAGTTCGCTTAACGGGCTGGGCTTCACCGTTGTCATGTCCATCGTCTCTGCTTTTGGCTCAGTCGCCACCGCCGCCTACGGGATTGGAATGCGCATAATCAACCTCATCTCTGGGGTAGTTTTTGGCGTGTCACAGGCGGGCGGGATCATGATCGGCCAGAACATCGGAGCGGAGAATTATGAGCGTGCGAGGCGGATCTTGCATCTCGTTGTGAAGACAAACATTTTGATCACTGCAATCATCGCTGTTTTCGTATACTTGGGGAGCGCTGCAATAGTAAAGGTGTTCATCCCCGACCCTGCTGTGGTGGCTGCAGGTGCCGAGATGATCAGGATCTTTGCATTTTCCGTTCCGTTCTTCGGCATATTTTTCCCAGTGATGTTTGCCCTCCGCGCCGCTGGCAAGACAAAGATATCTGCGATTCTCGGTTCTGTCCGACTCTGGGGAATGCGGATTCCCTTCGCGTATTTGCTCAGCCACACGCTCGGAATGACTGGAATATGGGTGGGGTTGGCCCTGTCTAACGTCACCAGCGCCATAGTCGCCGTGTATTTTCTCGTTCATACGCGATGGATGAGGCGGATCGTGGAGTAACGTGGTGTCCAATAATTCGTGAATATCATTACCATAATCAAATAAACCACAAAGACGAGGTAAGTAGTGTGAGTCGTGGGGACGTGAACATTGAGAAGGTGATACGTAGGGCTGTCAGGAAGGTGATGCTGTACCACAGCGAGCAAGAGGCCAGACATGACGCCACGTACATTGGATATCTGTCCAACGCTTTATGGCACAAGAATAAAATCTCGGCAGCGATGGAAGAAATCGAGCGACAAATAAACTTCAGTAAGCCCGTTGTGTTTCTAACGCCTGGGCGCTCAGGACTCTTTCTTGGACGGCTGTTTTTGGAGTACTTACGGGAGAAAGAAAAGTTAACTGGCAGGAAGTATCCAAGGGGCTGGCCTACACTCTTGACGCTTCCAATACGGCCGAGACGCGTGTATGTGGAAAACCGGGGAGATCTCGTACATATGGGCGAACTGCTCACTGCGGAGTTTCTTCGCGATCGCTTGAGGGAGAACTCACTCTATCGCAACGTGTTCGAACGGGCAAGGAGGGGAGAAATACAGATCGTATATCTTGATGCCTACGAACACAAAGGATTGACGAGGCGTGTCTATGAGAGTCTTGCAGAACGCTTTGGCGTTCCTAAAGACGCAGTAAAATCAATCATTCTCTCCAAAAGCGAGAACCCAGAGATATACCGGGTGGGTTCATACCTAATCGACGGCCCATCCCACGACATCGTTTGGAAGGCTACAAGGAAAACAAAGACGAAGTGGAGAGGGAAGGCTGTTTTGTATGAGGAATATGTTCGAAAGAAGTGAGGGTTGGTGAGAAAGTGCGCCGGCCGGGATTCGAACGCTCGCCGCACCGAGCGGGGGTGAGTATTAGGGGGTCGAAGACCCCCTAGATACGAATTCGCGTCAACAATGAAATGGTGAGAAAGTGCGCCGGCCGGGATTCGAACCCGGGTCGTCGGCGTGGAAGGCCGACGTCCTACCAGGCTAGACTACCGGCGCGCAAAGGGATTTATGGAAGAAGGGTTTAAAAGGATGGTCAAGGCACCACCGTGAACTGGACGACCTTTTTACCCTTGCCCTTGTTCTCCTTCTTCAGGAAGACGATCTCTCCGATCTCTTTCGTGTTGGCAACGTGAGGTCCGCCGTCTGCCTGGATATCCACGCCGGGAATCTCGACGATCCTCCAGCGTTTGATGTTTGGCGGCATCTTTGCGGCAAGTTTGACGATTCCAGGGATTTTCATTGCTTCCTCACGGGAGAGCCAGTACACCTTGAGTTCGACGCCCTTTCTGACGATCTCGTTCGCTTCTTTGAATACTTCGTCGATCATATCAGGGGTTAGTTGATCCACGCTGTATTGCTCCCGTGCCTTCTCAGCCGTGATATGCCCACCTGTAACCTTTGCACTATATTTTTCGTAGAACAGAGCCGAAACAATGTGTGATGCAGTGTGCAATCTCATCTGACGGTAGCGGTTCTCCCAGTCGATGATTCCGTGGGCGTGCATGCCGGATTCAAGACCTTTCACCGTTTCCAAGAAGTGGATCACCTTGCCTCCCGCTCGTTTTCCTCCGATCACCATATATTCTCCAACTTCAGTTATGATCTTTCCAATATCTCCTTCAAGGCCTGAGGCGCGCGGGAAGAACGCTGTGCGGTCAAGAACGATGTAGTCATCTCCAACTTCGACGATCTTCGCGTCAAACTCCTTCAGGTAGTGGTCCGAAAGGTACAGTTCTTCTGTCATGTTAGACACCCACAATTTTCAGGATGTAGTTAAGGACGAGGTAGCCGACAAATATGCCCACAATTCCGAGAATACCCTCCCACGTGCTGGGCGCGGGTATTGGGAGGTGAACGAGGCGGAAGACGCCTCCGACGATGAAGCCCGTCACGAACGCCAGAACGAGAGAGTGAACGCTCATGATCTACAAAGAGTGAAAGGGGATAAAAATCAGATCTTTACTCTATACTTCTTGTTCTTCGGGTCGAACTCGATGACGCCCGCCTTCTTGAGTTCCTCTTTGAATTCTTCCCAGTCGACCCCCAGTTCTTCTGCCTCCTCCTTTAGGTGGCGGGGCCAGACGTAAACACCCTCTGCAGTTATCTCACCTTTCTCAGAGATGATTGCATCGATGAACGCTTTCGTCTTATCTACCTCATACTGCTTCTGCTTGAGTTCTGTTATGATCTCGTCGAGGCCCCTGAGGATGCCGTAGAGCGCTTCGAACTCGTCGTGGGCGTTCCGGTCGTAGTGTATATCATACTTGTTCTTGAGTTTGGCGGCGAGTTTCAGGAGTTCTTTCTTCGCCCTCACCCCCCGGAGACCGGGAAGCATAACGGTAACCATATATACCACCACCAAGTGATAACATATATGTGCAACAATAATATATAAAGCAGGCAGTTTGTAAAAAACTTGGGGAAACTTGAATAAGTCTTTGAAGATCTTGACTTTCTTACTAAATTAGCGATATGACACCGACGCTTGTCAGAAACGTGATGATGTTTGCTATCAAACCTCCTATAAACGTGTACATCATCATACGCTTTGCGTTCATGCCTAGAACATATCCGACGAGTGAACCAGTCCATACCCCTGTTCCGGGCAGAGGAACAGCCACGAAGAGGATCAGACCGGGTGCACCGTACTTCTCTATATATGGTTCAGCCCGTTTCCTCGCCTGATCGATGTATTTCTCCCAGATTTCTGACAGGATGTGGATTTTTCTAACAACCCGGTCCAAGAGCCAGAGTCCGTATGCTAGAACAGCGGAAAGGAAGATGGTCATGACTGTTGCCCAGATAAGCACAAGAGTAGGGTCGTAACCCAGTCCTATAGCCAGGGGGATCGTGTATCGGGTCTCCACGGTCGGTGCAAGCGAGAGTGCCGCGAGAGTGAGAAGCGTGGGGTCCACGCCAATATCTGAACGAACACCGTTTTAAATGATAGGAGCATATTGGGAACGTGGCCTTCGAGATCGTTGTCGATGGCGGTGCAGATCTCCTGTCTGGAACGCCCAAGAGTGTACTTCGAATCCCCATAAACATCACAATCGGCGAGGAAGACTATACATACCCAGGGACGATAAAGAAGGAGGATATTCTCGGCCAGATCACGAAATTAAAGCCGGGCAAGGTTAAAACGAGTCAGCCATCACCGAAACAGATAATATCCGCACTGGAAGGACTGGAGGGGGATGTGCTATACATCACACTTTCGTCGCGTCTCTCCGGCACATACAACGCGGCTATGATTGCCTCCAATCTCCTGCGCAAGAAGGGGATAAACCTGCACGTCTTTGATTCTCTTTCTGTCTCAGTGGGTATAGGATATCTCGCAGGGGAGGCATTCAGACTGCGTGACGAGGGAAAGAGTATTGAAGAGGTGGTGGAGGCGCTGAAGCAGCTGCGAGACAGGATACATATCTACTTTGCCGTTCCTACGCTTGACTATCTCGTTGCGGGCGGCCGCCTCGACCCCTTCAAGGCGACGCTCGCTAAGATCGTTGGAGTCCGTCCCATTCTTACGATCCGCGAAGGCCGTGTGGATCTGGAGAATACTGTGAAAAAGAAGAAACTCTGGGCAGAGATGGCGGCGCTTGCAGAGTCTGACAGGGTGGTGCTGATATATGCGCCAGGGGGCGACGACGCGAGAGCGCTCGGGGAGCACTTGGGATATAGAGACGTGAAGATCGTCGAGAAGGTACTGCTAAACCCAGTGATCGTTGCGCACGCCGGACCTGGAACCGCCGGCTTTATGTTCGTAAAGTGATGGATATGGACGTTGATGCTCTTCGAAGGTCCGGAAAGATCCTTGAACGGGCACTGCATCACGCTTTCAAACTCCTCGATTCGGGAGAACGCTCGGGATTGAAGATCGCCGATGAAGTGGAGCAGATGATCTTAGAATCCGCCAAGAACGCGTTCCCCTGCAACGTGGGTGTAGACCATGTGGCCGCGCACTTTGCTCCCACGGATTCCGATCCAGTGAATCTCAGTAATGCGAAACTTGTGAAGATCGATGCGGGCGCACACATAAACGGCTGGATATCCGACGCCGCGTTTACATACGTTCTTGATGATACACAGGAAATACTGGCAAGGGCCGCCTACGAAGCGCTTTACGAGGCGGTCCACGCGATCCACCCGGGCATGCGCGTGTCTGAGGTGGGCAGAATTATATCATCTGTGGCGAGGAAATACGGCGTTAAACCCATAGAGAACCTTGGTGGGCATCAAATCGAACGGTATACTCTGCATGCCGGTTTGTTCATTCCAAACGTGCCGGAGGGCAACGCGATCATTAAGGAAGGGATGCAGATTGCCATAGAACCGTTTATGACTGGCGGCAGGGGCTTCGTATCCAACGGACCGTCGGTGACGATCTTCTCCCTCGAGAGGGATCGCGCAAGGTCGCCCATCGCCCGGCAGGTCCTTGCATACATCAAGACAGAGTTTGGACCCCTGCCCTTTGCCCAGAAATGGCTTGAACGGAAGTTCGGAAACTCCGCCCGCCTCGCACTCTACGAACTGGCAAAGAACGGGTCGATTAACCAGTATCCTGTGCTTCTCGAACGAAGAGAATCCTACGTTGCTCAGTTTGAGACGACTGTATACGTGGATAGGGATGGGGCGGAGATACTCATAGACGTGTTCGATCTGAAGGGGTGGTAGCATGGAGAACAGATACGTTCTGGCAATATTCGCCGTGATCCTCGTTGTTTCCGCGGTATTTCTCGTCAAGGGAATAGAAATCCCACCGGAATCAATTTTGGTCCCCGATATCTCTATTGTACAGAGTGCCCTTGCTCTTGTGCCGTCTATGGCTATGCTCCTGCTTGCAGTCCTCCTCCTGCGCTGGTCAGACACAGACAGGAAGAAGAGGTTGGCCTACTGGGGTATAACCGTTATCGTGGGTGTTCTGAGCGTCTACATTCTTGCAATCGATCCCGTTGTGTCCGTCTTCATTGTTGCAACGATTCTTGGCGGTTTTCTCGCAGTGTGGACAGAGGATCCGTGTAAAAAGGGGGTGTGGCACGTCGTCTCGTCCCCCAAGAGTGTGGGCTTTGTTCTTGCGCTAATCATGCTCACGTCCTACGGAGCGTCAATCTCTGCAGAACTCCAGCCAGCTCTCGTTAACAAGATCGTGGAGATCGCAGTTTCAGGCGCCGGAACAGGAGCAACGCTTGATGTAAACCAGATCGTCCCGCCTGGCATCACCCCTGAGGAGCGCGCAGAGATTATCGCCAGCGTGAGGCAATCCGTGCCGAACTGGGATGCCCTGACGCCCGAGCAGCAGCAGAGAATTATCGACCAATACCTCCAGCAGTATCTCAGAATAAAAGAAGGGATCAGGAATGCACTTGCGAAGAGCATCCGGAACCCAGATAAGGAGCAGTTGCGCAAAGCAGTTATCCAGCAGATCCAGTCCATGCCCATTTTCCGAGCAATTCTCCAGAACACCCAGTATATCTTCGCATTTGTCGGGACCATGCTTTACTCCATCGTATCGCTCTTCGCGGAGTGGCTTGCATTCCTCGTAGGCGTGCTGCTGAACCTGGTGGGCAGGTTCGATGTGCGCCGGAAGGAGCAGGATTAAAAACTTTCTTTCCCTTTCTTTGAAGGATTCGTCCCGTTTGGTTTTGGGGCCCCGGTAGCTCAGCCTGGTAGAGCGCTCGCTTGGTAAGCGAGAGGTCGCGGGT
>CAYZOD010000017.1:0-10008 GCA_964480165.1 uncultured archaeon | reverse complement strand
CGGGAACGGGGTAAAGATATATGCACGGGCCGAACTCACAGTCCTGGTCAATGGTGGGGTTCGTCTGCTGGTTGTCACCCTTCGTCAAGAAGAATACACCGTCAGGAGCGATGATCTTCAAAACCGCGCGATGAACGATGTCCACATGATAGATATCGTTGTAGTAGACGATGATGTCGCCGTTGCGCTCAATGGGTATGAACGTTCCGTCCACCTCGAATCCCTTTATGGCGTAGCCCTCGTGAACGAGGCGTATGGGCGTGTCAGAGAGTGGTTTTCCATAGAGCGGAGCATTCACCTCGACCGCAGGCGCGTGGATGTTCTGAGCACCGTAAACGAGGACGATATCGCCCACCCAGAGAGTGGGCTCCATGGACTGGGACGCAACGATAACCGCGGGCTTCGGCGTGTGGAGGATCACGCCAAGGATAAAGTATATGGCGTAGGCGACGATGACTGCGTAGAAGACCTCTGCTGCATGATAGACGATCTTCTCGCCAATAGAGGACGGTTCGCCGACAAAGCGGAACCAGAAACGGTCGAACCAGTAAAAGGGATCCAGTTTCTCAAGGGCGCCCACGTGACTCACCCAGTCCCACGGCCGAGGCCACCATATGCGCCAGGCGCAGGGGCTCCGGCAGCACAGAGTATATCTGATAATCCTCCACAACCCTTTTAACGGAGGAGGAGTCAAGACCAAGGGATGCGATATAAAGGGTGCCCCTCTTCGTCTTCATCGGCTCGAAGGACGGGTTCCCTTCAAGGATCGTCCGCTTCTCCGCGGAGAGATGTGCAAGAAGTGCGTCGAAACGTTCAGACGGTGGCCTGCGGAGAACGGCGACCACGGGGATCTTCGCAACCTCATAGACCCGCGGAAGGTCGAGAACGTTCGTCCCCGCAAACATGGTGCCAGATGCGAAGATTACCCCTGCCTGCCCCGCATACTTCGAGCGAAGTAGGATATCTATGAGTGCATCCGTGACGTCATCTCCGTCCACAGTTATCTCTCGATGCAGAACACCCTCCACAAGGGTTCCTCGCATAAGAATGGCAATTAAGGGGGCCTTCCGCCCCGGCCGCCGAAAGAAGCCGTCGTCCACGCCGAGCGCGCGGATCATTTCATTGCCTCTTCAAAGGCAGTCCTGAACGTGATGAAGTCCGCTTTTGCCCGCTCTACCGCTGCCTTTACTGCCTCCCTCGGGCTGCCGGACTTGACGCGGACGAAGAGCTTCGTCTTGCCCTCCAGTGGGTGGCCGAGGGCAAACGCCGCAAACTCCACGTTCTCATCCTGAACCAAATATGACTTGAGAAGGACGGCTATTGTCTTATCCCCTGTAATCTCAATCTCCATCTCCCTGTCATTCTCCTTAAGGATCTTTACCTCCATAACATCACCTCGGAAGCTTCGGCATGCCGTAATCCATGGCTATCTTCCTCTTGTAGGTGCGTTTGCACCTCGGACAGTAGAGAACCGCCCCCTTCCGTGAGAGCGGTCTACGACATACGGGACAGTATGCCTTAATTATGCCGTAGTTCGCACCCTCCGTCGAGAGTTGGACGAAACGGCGCTTCTGAATGCCAACGATCTTCGCCCTTATCCAGTCCCCCACGCCGAATTCATTCCTAACGTTCTCAACGAAACGCTTGGCAACGTGCGAGATATGTATCGTGGCGAACTTTGACGGAGGAATTAGTCTGAAGCGCCTCGTGTTGTATGGGAAAAGCTCAACGACGGCGTACTGATCAAAGGTCTGCGTGATCCTTCCGTAGACGATGGAGTTCACCACGTTAAGGCGGGGGACCTTGACAGGGGCGCTGACACGCACTTCATGCTCAATATCGTCGTATCGCGGTTCGCCGATCGTTGCAGAATACACGATGCCCCCTTCCTCATATGCACCGTCCGACGGCATAAACTCTTCTACCTCTGCGAGCTTTTCGCCCGGCGTAACGAACAAATCAATCACCTTATTCATCTGGTTTCGTGAGCAGTTCAGAGAGGACGTCCTTCGCCTTGACACCTGTGCTCGGCGTTTTTTCTTTCTTTACCACTTCGGATACCACAGATTCTGCGCGTTTAGCATTACTTGGAGCACTAGAGCCAAGAACGTCGAGGATCTCGCCAAGCTCAACGTATACGTGATCCACCATTTTCTGAAACATCTCGCTGCTTCCAGAAACGTCTCCATGAACCATGTCCTTGAGGAGCGTGACTAACTCGAAGAGCCCCTCGAGACGACCCTTCACATAGGAGATGTCTGCCATGCAGAAAAGATGCTCACGAATTTTAATAAAGATGATCATATTTTCACGTGGTTTTTGAATACCTCTTCGGCGCCAGGGATGCCGAAGGGCACCCGATGCTCATGTTCGCGGCCGGATTCATCTACACTGTGATCTCTGTCCCCCTGGCGCTCCTCCTCCACCACTCCGCCGCCAGCATAATGGCAGTTTCTCTCGCAACCATCGCGGGCGTCCCACTCGTTCTGAAGATCATCGAGTTTGAGAGCGACATGCTCGATCTCTACCCCAAGAGTGTGTTCACAAGGGAGGCGCGGGTTGTGGCACTCTACCTCTGGTTCTTCTTCGGGGAGGTAGCAGGATTCACAACAGGGTACCTCCTCCTCTCCCCATCGGAGTTCGCGGCGGCGACGGACTTTCAGATGAGGGATCTGGGCTTCGTTCAGAGCGTCAGATCGAGCATATCGGGAAACGCCATCGTGCCAAACGTCTTTAACATCATATTCTGGAACAACATGCGGGTATACGCCATCGGCATCCTCCTTTCATTCATCTACGGAACGGGAGGTGTGTTCATACTCACGTGGAACGCGTCGGTCATCGCCACGCTCCTCGCGTCGGAGATCCAGACGAGCGGGTCGATTCTTGCCGGCATCGTCCACTTCCTCGGCATCCTTCCCCACGGGATAATAGAATACGGCGCTTATGTCATCGGCGGTTTCACAGGTGCTCTAATCTCCCTTGCAATACTCCAGAAGGGCTGGAACAGACATCTAATACGCGACGCGATCATCTTCCTCGTAACGGGGATAGCACTGCTGTATCTAGGTGCAATGCTAGAGTCATCGTTTATTCTTGGAACCTGAATCTGACTTCTTCTGCTCCAGCATCTTCTTATACTCGTCGAGCAGGTATGCGTATTTCCCCTCCAGATCCATCTCCACCTTCTTTGGACTTACGGCACCTCCGAGGGCCGCGGAAATGCTCTGGGCAAGGGACGACACCTCGAGGGGGAGAACGATCTTCGTTGCCTTACCGGAGGCTATTTGTTCCAATGCCTTCAGGTAATAGTATGCAAGCGCCCTATCGCTCAGTTCTCCAGCGGCCGCCTTGACCGCCTCTATCTTCACCTTCTCTGCTTCAGCCTCCTGCATGGCGGCATACTTTCTCTGCTCTGCCTCCCTACGCTGGTGCATGGCCTCCATAAGGTCCTCGGGGAGAGACACCCTCTTCAGTTCGACGGAAACGATCTTGACTCCCCAGTCCTGCGCTATTCTCTGGAGATCGTTGCGGAGCTGAGAGTTGATCTTATCTACGTTGGATATAATCTCCTCCGCCGTCATGCGACCGGCGATCTCACGCAGGGCGGACTCCACATATAAGACAGCGGCGGTCTTGTAGTCCTGGACGTTCAGGACTGCCTTCGCCGGATCGGAGACCTTGAGGTATATAACGGCGTCCAGTTTAACCTCTATGTTGTCCTTCGTAATGACCTTCTGGGGGGCCACGTCGAGGGTCTCCGTACGTAGGTCCACCTTCACGAAACTCTCGACGAACGGAAGGATAAACGTCCAGCCAGGACCGCGGACGCCCACGAAGTGACCGAAGCGGAAGACAACGGCGCGCTCATACTCCTTCAGCTGGAGGAGCATGTCATACTTCATGGACGCGGCGACGAGGAGGAGAATCAAAACACCGACTGCCAGATAGACGTATTGTTGGGACACGAGGGCGTATATTACGCCGATGAGCGCGAGGAGCGAGATGAAGAGAATTGCGCCAAAGATCGTTGCCTTCTTTGCCTGCTGATCCATACTTAAAAACAGGGTGAGGTGATATTTTAATTATCATGGCGGAGAAGATCCTCGTTCTCGTGGTGGACAGGGACGACGACGTGGGCGTCAAGACAGGGATCAGAGGACCGATAATAGGGGATGACGCGAACATAGAGGCAGCAACAAAACTTGCTCTTGCAGATCCCGAAGACAGCGATGCAAACACGATATTCGCCGCAGTCAAGATCGCAAGGGAACTTAGGAAAGAGGGAAAGAACGTGGAGATCGCCACGGTCACGGGGCATAAGAATCTCGGTTTCGTCGCGGACCAGAACATTAATAACCAACTCAAACTCGTCTTCGAACAGTTCCCCCCGGATGGCATCGTTTTCGTGACAGACGGCGCGGAGGACGATCAGGTTGTGCCCATCATCATATCATACGCGCCCATCATATCGAAGAAAACCGTCGTCGTTAAACAGGCTGTCCAGTTGGAGCGCACATACTACGTCATAAAGAACGCCATACGCGACAAGGACATCGCAGCGATCCTCTTCGGTGTTCCGGGCATAGCGTTTATCCTCTGGGCCATATTCGGCGACCTCGCCGTGAAGATTATCCTCGGCGTCGTGGGTATATACTTCGTGGCCATTGCGACGGGTCTCGACACAGCGATAGGGTCTTGGGCCCGTGCCATCATAAGGGGAATATCGTTACGCGGTCCCGGGGCACCGTTCTACCTCATCTCCCTCGCGCTCCTCGTCATGGCCGCATACTCTGGATACAGAAACATCCTGGCAATCCCGGGTGAGGCTGGCATATACGAGGCAATAAGATCAGTCACTGGCTTCGCCGCACTCTCCGCAATCCTCTACCTCTTCGGTAGAGGACTGGACGCCCACAGGAACAAAAAAGCATTCCTGCTCGGTAAATACATACGGTATATGGCAGTTGTCACCGTGTTCTGGGTGATTGTGGACGTGACGATGAGGATCCTTGCCCAGAACGCAAGCATGACTGATCTCTACGTCGTGGCACTCACGAGCATCTTCTTCTACCTCGTCGTATCCCAGCTAGCGGCGATCTTCGAGGAGAGCATAAAGAGATCCAAGAAGATCGTGGGCGTAGAGGCATACAGCACGGGTGGCGTCCGTCTGGGGAAGGTAAAGGCGGTAGATCCCGCAAAGAGGGAGATTGTCATAGCAGCAGGAAAGAAGGAGATCCGCGTGCCCATAGAAAAAATATCCGTGAACCAGCGCGGCATAATGGTCGGTGTCTGATGTGCTGGTGCTCAAGGGAAGTTTCAGGGCGATAGTAGCACTCTACGTAATAGCAATGCTCCTCTCACTCTTCCTTGCATGGCCGCCACCCTCTGAACTTCCACCAGGGGGAGAGAACCCTGGAACAGCAGGGACATTCCTCTTCTACGTGCTCATCGCCACCGCTTTCTTCCTTCTGATCATTAAAATCTGGCCGTGGATACTGCGCTACATCATAAATGCCCTCGAAATCTTCTTCCTCCTCGGGACGACTGCTCTAATCGCGGAGAGCTACGGACTGCCCATGACAATACCCTTCCTCTCGGTTCTTGCAAGGATTATATGGTGGAGGAGCACAATCGTCCAGAACGTATCCACCATCATCATAATCTCCGTATCAACGGCGGTGGTGGGAGTATCCCTAGCACCGACAGTCGCCACGATCCTGATAACGTTGTTCGCCATCTATGACTACGTATCCGTCTTCATAACGAAGCACATGGTTACCCTCGCCAAGGCACTCGGCGCAAAGGCAGATAGAGAAGGGAGAGTCGAGGGAAATGCGAAGATACACATGCTCGGGGCTGGGGACATCGCAATACCCGGGATATTCGCGGTATCACTTCTACGGGTAGGAATCGTCCCGGCGGTGCTGGCAGCCACCGGTGCCACCCTTGGGCTGGTGTGGACCATGCGTCTGGCAAAAAGATGGAGGCGTGTCCTCCCCGCCCTGCCCAGCATAACATTTGTGGAGTTTATCTTCGCGGCTATCGGCTTGTTATCGTCGTCCCTTTGAAACTCTTGCCCTCGAGGAGACGGTGCAGGTTGTGCAGATCCTTGCCGACGACGTATGCGCGTATCCTCGATCTCTGGAGGATCTTGGCCGCAGCAATGTCCATGGGGGTATGTGCGCCGGGATCCCTCGTGTCTACTGCCTCTACGAGGGATACGAACTCATCATGTGTTAGCCGTTCGAGGAGGCGGGCGTTGGGATCCTTTAGGGGATTCCTGTCGAAGACGCCGTCCACGTTGGTGATGTTAACGAAGACAGCACCCGTCGCCTCAGCTATGAGAGCAGCCGCATAGTCAGAGGTCACTCCGGGCGTTGCTCCGTGAACGACTGGTATCCACTTGCCCATGTAGGCCTTGGCGCGCCATATATCCGAGAGCGGCTCGGGGTAAGCGGAATCGAGGGCGGATATGAGGAGCCAAGCGTTCAGCTTCGTGGCGAGAATCCCTGCCTGATCCTGGAGCGTCTTTGAGCCACCGAGGAGGCGGACGGCCCATGAGTAGTCCCTTGCCGTTCTTCCTCCCCCGGCAACGAGGGCAAAATGCACGCCATGGTTGAAGAAGTAGTCAATCACGCGGCCGAACTTCCTTATCCATTGAACGTCGATCCTGTCCGGTACCATGACGGAACCGCCAACGGAGATCACGTAGCGCTCGGGCATGCATAAAAAACGTTCCCCCACTATAAAAAGGAAGGGGAGCCATTATGGACGACGCGTTTCTCAAGCGCCTCGTTAGGGAACTAGAGGGCATTCGCGGCACGGGAACGCAACTGATCTCGCTCTACATCCCGCCAAAGTACCCCAGAGGCGACATCATGAGCATGCTCACCGACGAGCACAGCAAGGCAGGCAACATAAAGGACAAAACGACACGGAAGAACGTTCAGGCGGCCCTCGCCAAGATCATGAACTACCTGAAGGCCATCGACTACAAACTCCCCGAGAACGGCCTAGTTATCTTCTGCGGAAACGTATCGCCAAAGCCCGGTGAGCAGGACATCCGATTGTTCTCCGTCGCCCCTCCCCAGCCCGTGTCGAAGATATATCGATGTGATTCAACCTTCTTCCTCGATCCCCTCAAGGAGATGATCAAACCCACCGAGTACTATGGCGTAATCGCCATGGACGGAAAGGAGGCAACCATAGCGCTCATAAAAGGGAACACCTTCGACATCGTTTCAAGGGTTCGATCCCTGGCGCCCGGAAAGCACCACGCGGGGGGTCAGTCCGCAAGACGTTTCGAACGACTGAGGGAGATAGCAGATCACGAATACCTGAAGAAGGTTGCAGAGGAGGCGAAGGAGGCGTTCCTGGAACTGGGCGACAAACTCAAGGGCATCATACTCGCAGGGCCGGGACCGAAGAAGAATGAGTTCTACAACAAGGACTACCTCGATCCCCGCCTCAAGCAGAAGATCCTCGGCGTCATAGACACGGGATACACCAACGAATACGGCATACGCGAGGCAATCGACAACGCGCAGGATATTCTCCGGGATGCAGAGATCGTGCGCCAGAAGAAAGCAGTGGAGAAGTTCATAGGTGAAGTAGTGAAAGGCGGCCTCGCTGAATACGGTCTGAACAACGTCTATAAGGCCCTAAAGGAGGGGAGAGTAGATACGCTCCTCGTGGTGGAGGATACGGAGGCGTGGCTGGGCAAATACGTCTGCCCAAAGTGCGGCCACGAGGAGGAGCGCATAGCGAAGAACGCAGAGGACTTAAAGAAGCCTGTAAAATGCCCGGTCTGTGGCGGAGAGATGAACCTCGATGTTATGGAGGATGCAATAGAGGAAATGATAAAGATGGCGGAGGATACTGGCGCAGACGTCTTCTTCATCTCCCCCGACACGGAGGACGGCCAGAAGATGGCCCGCGGCTTCGGAGGAGTCGGGGCGATCCTGAGGTATAAGGTATGAAGATACGTGCCCGAGATCTGGCGGCGAGGATCGTCGAGGCGGACTGCATAAGGTATCCCGCATTCTTCCCCTCTGTATACGGGCCGCCCGCACCCAATACAGACGCGATCCTCGCCAATGTATACCGCATATGGACGGACAAGGACTACAGACGGATCACGGGCAAGAGCGTGAAGGATTATCTCCAATTCCATGGATTCATACTCCCTGAGAGCGGATGGAAGCAGATCGACCGATACGGTGACGAGGACGTAACGAACGAGGACCTCGTTGAGATACAGGTAAAGATGGGTTTCCCCGTCGTCGCACCCCTGCCGTCTGCCCGCGTGGAGGATGCTATCATCAACGCCCGTATAGCACGGGAAGAATCAGAGAGGAACCTCTTCCTGGAGATCCCGACGAACTGGATGGAGAAAGAGATGGTTGCATTCGTCGAGGCAACAAAGGAGTGGGCTTGGGGCTACGGGACGCACTCGGACAGGCCTGAATTCCTCGAGAAAATACTGCGCATCGTCCCCAGATCGAAGCATCTTGTTGTTCTTGGCATTCATCATCCCGCGATTATCCCCATCCTCGCGGCACTGGGGGCGGATGCCTTCGCCTCCGGTGCCCACGCAAGGTATGCGGGCAAGGAATTATACATAACCGAATCCTCCATCCGTCCCCTCTCCGACATGAACGAACTCCCCTGCGCCTGCAGGATCTGCGCCGAGCGGAGCGTGGACGATCTCATAAGGAACAGGGAACTCCTCGTCGAGCATAACCTCCTCCAGTTCATAGAAGAGGTAAAGAGGACGAGAAACGCCATCGTGGAGGGACGGCTCTACGAATACGCCCGAAGAAGAGCGCTAACCCATCCCGACATGTTCAAACGCTTTGAATACGTGATGCGTTCAGACTTCGTTCGAGAGAACCTACCATTCCCAAAGCAGAGCAGCGTATACCTCTTCGAAAAAGAGTATAGACCAGAAATAGAATTGGGAAAGCGTCTCGCGCGTGAGAGAGAGGCGAATATTGAAGACCTAGCATTCACGTACCCCTTCGGCCAAACATACCCTCCCCTCCTCGAAGAACGGCCATCACCTGACCGTGTCGTCCGCGCCCTCTTCAGATACCAGTTCGGCATAGATGTAGATCCCTCAGAACTCCGCTGGGAGGTCAGAAAGGGCATTCCCCGCAAGTTATACAGAGGAGAGGAGTATATCGGCCTCATACGCTACGAGGACGGATTCTTCGTGCCGAGCATTGCCGGTGCGCGGTGGTTGGTCAGTATCCTCCCTTCACCACGGGCGAGGATCGTGGTAGACGAGGATGGTGCCGAGGCCATAAGAAACAAACACTCGCCCCTGACGGACCACGTTCTGGACAGCGATCCGGAAATGAGGCCGAACATGGAAATCATAGTGGTGGATGAGAACGACAACGTCCTCGCAACGGGAAAGGCGACGCTCACTCCCCGCGAGATCGCCGAGATTCCCGGCGTTCCTGCAGTGAAGATACGTCATCGGGCGGTATGATGCCAGAGACGCCCCTCGGATCCTCAAGAATGATTGTGAAGGGTAGCTTCCCATCCTTGGCATCCCGAATCTCCTTTAATGCCTTTTCCCTCAGTGCTCGCTCTTCTTCCGTGCTGGGAGCCCACTTCCTTGCAGCGTCCTCGAAGCGATCCAAAACACCCTCTACCGTCGTGATAAAGCCGTTGGAGAAGGGCCCGGGATGGAGTTCGAGGTCCAGTTCGGGTATGCGCAGGGAGGAGGAAGAAGATCGGACAACGACATAGTTGAGTTTATCCGGACTGTCTACATGCAGTTCCAGCGTCTTCTCGCCTTTGTCCTCCAATTCGATAACGTCAGTATGGGTGTATCCGCAGGACGAACATTTAGACGTCATTATAACGGCCCTTCCGAAGTGGGGAAGGGTCATCTCTACGATGACCGTCCTCAGCGACTTCTTTCCGCAGGCGGGGCATATTCCACCCTCAATAACATGCGGCTCCACAGACAAGAAGCGTTCCAAAGTGGTAAAA
>CAYZOD010000016.1:0-10777 GCA_964480165.1 uncultured archaeon | reverse complement strand
GCATTCAGGCTTTGGGAGCCTGAGATCCGGGGTTCAAATCCCCGCGGCCCCATCACCCTGGCTTCTTTTGCATATTTTGTCATGGATAAGCATCGCGTACTTCTTAGAGATCTAAGGGGAGATCACAAATATTTTCCTTGTGGCCAAGCGGAGAGCACGCTCTACGACAAGGCCAACTCCTCTCCCACCGTCGATCCAAACCATCAGACAAAGAGGAACTTCGAGAAATATAAAGCATTGTGGAAGTAAGTTGCTCTTAAACGGGGAGACAACATAATTATTGATGAGAATTCCCGAAATGCGTGCAGGCGAAAGCATATATGAGTACATCTCCCGCGTTCAGGACTCCCTCGGAACGGACTACGTATATATCCTCTACGGTCCTGAGGTTCTTGGGCCGGTTCGGGGAAGCGTGGATATCGAAACTGCAGAGATCATCATTGAGTATGCAAAACATCTGGTCAACGGTGTTCACCCTGATTTCAACGCAGTGATAGCAATGATCGGAGAGGAGAACCAGATTGCAGTGAAGAAGCTGGGAGACGATGCCTATCTCGTCGCGTTCGTCCCGAAGAGAGAAGAAAAAGTGATGAAGTTTGAGGAGATCCTGGTTTAGGCATTTACGGGAATCCCCAGTTCCTTCTTCAGCTCCCTGTACCTGTTACGGATAGTGACCTCTGTAACACCTGCAACGTCCGCGACTTCCTTCTGTGTTCTGCGCTCACCCTTTAGCAAGGCCGCAATGTAAACTGCTGCTGCCGCAACACCTGTTGGGCCTCTTCCAGAGAGAAGACCCTTCTCAATGGCCTTCTGGAGGATGCGGATAGCTTCTTCCTGCACCTCGCCGGAAAGACCAAGCGCGCTGGCAAACTTGGGAACGTAGTAGACGGGGTTCGTCAGTGGAACCTTGATGCCGAGTTCGTTGACGATGAAACGGTACGTCCTCCCTATATCTTTCTTGGACAGACCGGATGCCTCTGCGATCTCATCCAACGTTCTTGGGATTCCGTAAATACGGCAAACCGCATAAATAACTGCTGCAACGACTGCCTCGATCAGACGACCGCGTATGAGGCCCTTCTCAACAGCCTTGCGGTACATGGCGGCCGCTTCCTCGATGATGCCGTCGGGGAGGTTGAGATAAGAACCGATACGCTTGATCTCGGTGAGTGCGACGGAAAGGTTACGCTCCATGGATGAAGATACGGTCGTCCTTTTGTGCCACTTGCGGAGACGGAACATCTGGGCCTTTGTGGATTGGGCCAGCTGAGAACCACGAGTATCGCGATTGTGCATGTCGATGATCGTTGTCAGACCTTTGCCGATCTTTGTTTCCTTCATGGGTGCACCGGTTCTCGCCCTTGCCTCCATCTGTTCAGAGTCGAAGGCCCTCCATTCCGGACCGGAGTCTACTGCGGGCTCGTCGAACACGTAGCCGCACTCACGGCAGACCCACTCGCCGCGAGCACGGTCGTAGACGATCTTGTGAGAACCACATTCCGGACAGACAAGCTTTTCACCCATACTTATACCCCCTTCCTGCCCAAGAGATCGCGGGGTCTTGCATAGTACTCCTGGGCCTTTGCACCTTTCACCAACACAAAGGGGCGCGCAACGGGGCCGAAGACGTCGGCAACAACACCCAATTTCTTGCCATTTCGATCAAAGAGGGGTACTCCGATCTTTGGCACGTTGGACCCGTCGCCACGAATCACGTGATAGCGCTCCACGCTGTGCAGGTATTTACCGACCAGCGAAAGATTTTTAAATCTCACTGAACCGCCCCTCACCTAACCACCTGCGGGAAACGAGCGAAAAATTATTGAAGAAGGATGGCGTTGACAATGCCGTGCTGGTTGGGACGGGAGGTAACACGTGCCTTTCCAATCTCCGTTTCTATGATCGCGCCCTTGGTAATAACACCGGATCGGATGAAGTGGCGGTGCGCCTTGTTCTCAACGAGAGCAAGGATCTTTACCTTCTGGACCTTGCCAGTCCTCGGGTCTGCAACGTTGGCGTAGGCTGCCTTTCGGACACGAACCTTCACGTTTCCCCCACGAACACGAATGATCTTGCGCACATCCTCATCCGCAAGGACGGTGTGAACTGTGATTCTGCCCATCTCGTATTTCCTCTTCATTCTAGCGCGAAGGCTGCGGCGAAGCCCGCCCATGAATTTCCTCCTGCTCTTACCATGCCAAACAGCCAAGCATAACACCTCCAGAGAAGAGTATGAACTCTACCGTACAATAGGCGGCCGAGAAGGTTTATAAGGGTTGTGGGGGTACTCACTCATCAGAGTAATCTTCCGTGATCACCCTCCTGATCTCCTTTGCCCTCTTCGGTCCGATCCCCTCAACCTGCGCAAGCTCCCGCTCAGATGCGGTGAATACACGTTCAACGTTGCCGAAATGCCGTAGCAGTTGCCTTGCCAGTTTCGGGCCGACGAAGGGCAGCGACTCGACAATGAAGCGCTGCATTTCTGGAAGGGATAGAATCCTCTTCTCCCCACGGAGCCGGGGTTCCCTGTTCAGTTCCAACTGCTCCCTCCTTGCGAGGGCACGTATGTACGCTGCGGTTTCCCTCTCATCCCTCGTGAAGATGACCGGAATGCCATAGTCGAGAACGAGAGAAGCGATGGCTCCGCGGATAGCGTTGGGATGAACGTTTCGCACTGTGTAGACATCCCTCCCCTCCACAATAATGACAGGCCTGGCGAAGTGGTCCGAGAGTTTCGCTGCCTGCTCGAAGAGACGTCCGTCAATGATGGATTGGACGAAGTCAGATGTGCTCTTCCGTTCAACGGCGACACGGTCCGAAACGACGTAATCACCGACGGGTAAATTCTTCACACTCACTACAACGTCGCCAAACTCACGAAGAATATGGACGATGCCCGACGCTCTCTCCCTGTGATCGACAAGAACCTGCACGACGTTCTTCGGACGTTCGGGGCGGACAAAGTCTGTGATCGTCTTCTGCCCGCGGTCCTGGACAATTTCGAGCGTCTTCCTGAGCTTCTTCAATGTCTCGATCATCTTTCTCTCCCTTGCACGGGCAGCCCAATAATACGCCTCGTCACGGGTTCCCTTTGTCACGAGGATGTAGACGCGACCCGCATCGAATCTCCCTGTTCGTCCCCTGCGCTGTATATGGCGGATCTCAGACGGAACAGGTTCGTAGAAGATTACCAGATCCACTGCAGGGATGTCCAGACCCTCTTCGGCGACAGATGTTGCAACGAGCACGTCGTAATCTCCATTCCTGAACGCTTCGATGATCTTCTGCTGCTCCTTCTGCGAGAGCCCACGATCGCCCTCCTTCGTCGCCTGACCCACGAAACGCACAGCACGGATGCCAGAACGGTTCAGTTCCTCCGCTATTCGCTGGGCCGTATCCCGATACTGGACGAAGACAATCGCCCTGGCGTCAGGATGCTTCTCGAAGAAGTTCTTGAGAATCTCCTTTAGTTTCTCCAGTTTGGGATGTTCATAACCATGGTGGAAAAGTTCCTTTGCGAGGCGAGCTGCCTCTTTGACTGCTGGGTCGATGAGCACGTTCTTCAGCGACTTCGGTGCGCGAGGTTGGAGGGAACGGAGTTCCATGCGTTCAAAGTATCTATGGAGAGCCGTGATCCCCTGGGATTCGAGGAGTTCTAGAGCATGACTTATCTTCAAAATCTCCGCAACGCGCTGGATCGCCTCGTAGAGATCCTCACGATCCGGATTCTCCTGAAGGAACTGCTGGATCTTCTCCTGCAGGGCGATGTAGTCCTTCTTCGAATATGCTCTTAGATCGGCGGAGGAAACGACGCCGATCTCCTTCAACCGGCGCAAGCGAGTGCGAATTGCATTCTCAAGCAGCCGTTTGATCTCCTTGAACTCATCTGGCAGCGGGACGCCAACCCAATGCATGTATATGTCCTTCACGTAGGGCTTCACGTCGGGGTCGTCGGGGGTCTTTATCTCTATGTTCGTTATGAAGAGGTTTTGCTGCACCTCGTGGATCTTCTCCTCAGAGCCGCCCGGGGAAGCGGTAAGGGCAAGTATGAGCGGATCCCTCGCGGAACGCATGTACTCCTCAGCAATGAAGACGTATGGGTAGTCACCGACCGCGCGGTGGGCCTCGTCGACGACCAGAAGGACGACATTTTCAAGAGATGCGCGCCCCGTGAGGATATCGTTCTCCACCGTCTGGGGCGTTGCAACGATGATTCTCGCGCCCCTCCAGAGTTCCTCTCGCTTCTTGGGTGGGGTGGTGCCTGTGAGGACCACTATTTCTTCCTCCGGGATGCGCATAACTCGGCGGAACGTCTCGGCGTGCTGGACCGCAAGGGGTTTTGTCGGAGCAAGCATGAGTACCTTTCCGCCGGGGATGCGGTGAAGCCGCTCGGCGGCAACCAGAGCCGCTATAATCGTTTTGCCGAGAGCGGTGGGAGCTACAACCAATGTGTTGCCCTTTTCTAGGACATTGACCGTTATGAGCTGCTGATAGAGCCGTGCCTCCACTGTCGAAGGTTTTATGAGCGGGTGATCAACGTACTCCGTGTTCTGAGTGGAGGGCATCAACCATATATTATGAGGTAAGTGATTAATACTCCATCACTTCTCGGGCATGACGGGTGCCTCGTTTTCCGCGATTTGAGGGTGTTTGAAGCGAAAGGTATTTATATGAGTAAATCCATTTGTAGAGTGCGGAGGTGGAAAAAAATGGGCGAACTACAGTTGGCGCCTGTTGACAGGCTTATTAGGAAGGCTGGTGCAGAGCGTGTCTCTGACGAGGCTGTGAAGGTTCTCGCAAACCTGCTCGAGGACCTTGCAAAGCAGATTACCGAGGCTGCAGTCCAGTACGCCCGCCACGCAAAGAGGAAGACCATCACGGCGGACGACATCAAGCTTGCGGCCAAGGCAATCCTCGGTTGAAGGGTATAATTTCCCTTCTTTCTTTTCACCTGTTTCTAAAGCATGACTGTATGTGTTAAGGGTCTTGCATCGTAGCTCATCCTTCTCAGCACGGTAGCCATCTGGTATGCGTTCCCCCCGTAGGTTAGAACGAGTCTCGGTTCAACTCGCTGAACAAACTCGATCGTCTGCCAGAAATCGGCATGGGAAGAAAGTGGAAAACCGTTCCTCGCCCAGCCAGAGCAGGAGCGTGCGACTATTTTCCTCCCGAGCTCTACCTCCAGCGCTGGAAGGATATCCAAGAAGTTCGGCGGGAGGATGAAAACTCGCGGCTCCGACACGTACTCTCTCCATCCCTCTGAGCCGATGAGCACGTCAGAAATGCCGAAGAGGGCGTTGACCTTATGCGTGCGCTCTGGGACGACCGGGACGATTCCAAGTGAGTTGAGGAGCGCCGTCAGTTCCTGGGATTTGCCCACGGCGTATCCAAGGAGAGCCACGTGGTTGCCGATGGAGAGATTCGTCTTCGCCCATTTCTCGATCTGGGAATACACCTCCTTCCTCGGCGGGAACTGGTACTGAGGAGCACCGAAGGTTGTTTCAAGGACAAGAACATCTACATCGTCAGGGATCTCCGCACCGGGTTCTAGGATATCGTCTTCCAGTTTCCAGTCGCCAGTCACGACGATCCTCTTGCCGTTATCTACGATCACCTGCGCGGATCCAGGAATATGACCGGCGGAGATGAAGGACACCTCTTCATCACCAAAGACGCGGAGTGCACCCTCCCTCAAAGGTTCAGAAGAGTACCCAAGAACCTTCATGATCTCGTGCGTCCCGGGTGTGGAAAACGGTGCGGTCTTCCTTGCAGCGCCGATGTGGTCGGCGTGGGCGTGCGTTACAACGTGTATTGCCCCTGGAACGGGCTTCGGGGTGTCTACTGCGATCTTTGCAAGGCCGGTATCGATGACGACGCCGCTCTTCCAGGGGTAGATGAGCACAGTATTAAATCGAACGTGTGTTTAAACGCTTTTTCAGTTCCACAAGAAGCGAGTTATGAGAGGGAAGATACTCTGACACTATTATCTTCAGGGCAGTGTCCGGTCCGTATTGCCTGATCAGATCTAATGCATAGTTGTAGGCGGAAATATATGCATTCACATCAAACTTCTTCCCTCTACGCCCATAGTAGTCGGAGTAGAAATTCAAAGCATTCCTAAGGGAGTCCCGGAGATCTTCTATAGATTGTCCCTCGCGCAATGCCGCGTAGTGGTGCTCGAATGCCTTTACCACGCCCTCCTCCACCTCTATGGGCGGCTGATATTTGAGTAAGCGCACGCGTACCCCATAGTTGCGACGAAGGCCCATTTGAATAAGATAATGGACAGTTTCATGAAATTCAGCACGTCGATCTCCTGGCCAGACATATATCGTCCGACCGTCTTCGTACCACGCCCTTCGGAAATATTTGCGGAGATATTCGCGGAACCAGTTCAGCGTGTGAGCGTTCAGGCGGAACCACTTGCCAACAGCATCACGATATATCACAGGGATCAAATCCGTTGTGTATCTGATCTGCATCCTCTCGATTTCCTTGCGGAAAGATGGAAATAATTTCTGCAACTCCCTCTTGAACTCCTGTTCCTGCTTTTCGTCTCGTGCCACAATCCTGCGAAGTCGGTCCTTTTCAACGGATGGAAGATTCACACTCTTATAATTCCGGGGGGAATAAAAGCATATGAGAAGGTGAGAAGGTTTTTATTCTTCCAAAACTATTTTGGATTATGGCGGTGAAAAAGATCACCATCGTGGATATGCCACCCGTGCCCGAAGGTATCGAAAGCCCGGATGTCCTTGCAACGTTCATCGCCCAGTCCCTCGATCTGATTCCGAAGAAGGGCAAGCCAGCGGTGGTGATCAAGCTCCTCCAGATCTTCTCCCGGATCGCGGGGAAGCGGGAAGACACGATTCTAATAAAAGGACGGCAGATTAGCGTTAAGAACGGTGCCATAAAGGTAGATGACCTCTACCACTGGCTGCAGAGCGAGGGCATCTCCCTTGGCCTCTCCCAACTATACACAACATACCTTTCCCGTTTCCTCGACGCGGGAATCATCGTCAAGAAGAAAGGGTCGAGATACGGGTTAAGGGCCGACCGTCTGGAAGACGTTTTCACGGAGATCGAGAGGGACGTCGACTCGCTTCTCGAGAAGGTTAGACGACACGCGGCACGACTCGATAGGGTGATGAAGGAATGAGCGAAGAGACAAAGAACACAGGAATTATAGAATGTGGTACGTTACTCGAAAACTACAGGCCAAAGAATGACATCACCGCCTTCAGGATATCGTCCTCATAGATGCCCACATCCTCTGAGTAGTAGAAGATAACGCGCACGCCGGATTTGAGGAGCTCTAGGAGGATTGGTGCAGCCATCGTCGCCTCGTTCTTAGAGGGGAAGAAAAGCGCGATGTTCATATCGTAGGAAGACGAAATCGCGTTCAACGCGTCGTAGAACCGCGGAACCTTCTGGAAATCCAGCTCAAGCGGCGCGATCTTCCCCTCAACGGATTCGCGGATCTTCTCCTCGAAGTCCCAGTCGCTATCAGCGGACTGAATAACGAGGACACGCATGCTAAGATATGGGGGCGAAGTATTAAATTCCGAACCTACGCAGCTGTTCACATAATATCAGACAAGGCTGCCGGGGAGATTGCGAATCACGTTGAAAAGCTGAACGGTCTCTCCAAACTAATGAACAGGTTGCAGACATAATCAATATGGTGCTTCCCTTAATAGGAAGCGGAAAGTTCGGCGCCGAGTTTATAAAAAGATTTGATCTGCCCGAGAACGTGGATCAAATGATGTATCTTGCCATGCAGCGTGATGACCTCAAAAGGGTTGCAGAGGAGCATAATTCATTCAAACAACCTCTTAGAAATAAAGAGGAGTGAGATCGAGCACGCCACGGCACTAATTCTCGCACATCATGGCATCCCGGAAGCGCGTAGAGCGCTTGGAAAGGCTTACAGAAACGCAACCACCATGCTATTACAGATGGGACTGGATGGAATGCTGCCAAAAAACCCCGAGGCAGTCCGCGATTTTGAAAATCACATCGAAACCCACAAAGATGCTCTGAATCACCACATATAGGAAGTTAAAGGGATACATGAAGAAGATAAGGGAGATATAATGCTCCGGCCGGGATTCTCACAACCATTTCATTGTTTACGCGAAGCTAACTGCCCATCGCAGATGGGCAATTATGCATGGGAGAAAGAGAGTATGCTCCGGCCGGGATTTGAACCCGGGTCTCGGGCTCGAGAGGCCCGAATGCTTGGCCGGGCTACACCACCGGAGCGCCAGAACAGCAGTAGAATGGGAGCGGAGAAATGGTTTTAAAAGTAGCCGGAGGCGCAGGGTTATAAAGGATCGCCGCGGAATTATGGTGGGAACGAATTCTCCCTCCCGGTGGTGCGCATGGGACGAGAGGTTGCTGTGGACTGTGTGAGCGTAAAGGACGGAAAGGTTTTGCTCGTGAAGCGAGCCCACAAGCCGTTCAACGGATACTGGGTGCTGCCGGGCGGCCACGTGGAGCAGGGTGAGACGATACGGGATGCTGCGGTTCGGGAGATGAGAGAAGAACTCGGACTGGACATAGAGATTATCGAGACGATAGACGTGTTTGACGATCCGAACAGGGATCCGAGGGGGTTAATCAGCGTTGCGGTGCTGGCGCGGCCAAAGGGCGGAAGGATTGTGCTGAACGGGAGGCGTCAGATTACAAGTGGTTCCCGCTGGACGATCTGCCGGAGAAGATAGGCTTTGATCGTAAGAAAATTTTGGAGAAGGCGAAGTCACTCGTACTCCAGTAGACGGCGGACGATCTCCTTGGGCTCCAACTGGGTAGTCACGAGGAGAATTCCCTCGTTTTCTGCTATTTTTTGTGCAACGATGTCCGGTTTCGTGATGCCCTGGAGGACCACCATGGCTGGCACCATGTCGACGCAGAACCGACCAATCTTCAGGGCAATCATGGGTGATCTGCCCGTGGTAACACCGGTGAATATGAGGGCGCGCTGCGGTGTCGATCCGAAGAGCTTCATATAGTCGTGGACGTTCACCTCCGTGATCGTTCGGATCGAATCGATGAGCGTGTAGCCAAAGATCTTCGTGCTGGGTAAGAGCTCCTCGTGGGCGATGACCACGCCGTCGATCTTCTCTGCAAACTCCTCCGCGGTCATCGCCGCGTAGAAGTCGTGGTTCTCGAAGGGCGCACGGTCATATCCCTTTATGATCTGGCGTTCCAACTGTTTGACGATCTTTCCTCCGCGTTTCTTGTCTATCTCTATGAGCGCCTCTACGAGGCGACGGACCACACCTATTCCCGGGCTCTTGCGGCGGCCGCTCTCGTAGTCCGAAATCGTCGACGGCGAAACGCCGAGTTCCTGCGCGAGTTCCGCCTGAGACACTCCGAAGAGTTCGCGCCACTTGCGCATAGACGAACCGGGATCTTTTGAGAGTGCAATCTCTCCCGCTATGATGAGTGCAAGCTTCTCCATCCATACAATTAGGTGGAGAGAAGATAAAAAATATGGCGTTTGACGAAGGTTGCTTTAACGAACGTCGTTATACGCTGAGAACCGTTGCACCTACGCGGCGGGCGATTTCGTCTATCTCGAAGATTTTATCCTTGGGTGCATCGACTCGAAGCACGCTGATGTCCGGCTTCCATGTAAGGCGGATCTCGTGATCCTCCATGGTGAAGCCAGCGCTGGAGAAGTCGCGGAGGAATGTGTCTGCAACGTTGGATGCTCTATCCCCAGGGAAGCGGAATGTAAAGCGTGCGATCTGCTCCCCGCCGGCCTTCTGGAGCGCTTCGGCAATCTTCTCATCACCCACGATGAGCGGCTTGACGGTAACGTCACCGCGGGAGGAGAAGACCGCATCGACGAAGCGCGCCACGGAGTCGTCCTCGGAGAACATGTAGTAGCGGTAAGAGCGATAACGTTCGAGGCGAGCATCTATTTCGTCTATGAGCTCGGCGTACTTGCGCATGAGGTTCGCAATAGCGTCGTAGCGCGCCTTCATCTCCTTGAAGACGGGGAGGAGATCCTGCTCGCGCACGTAGTTCTCCGCGACGCCGTCCAGATCAGGCATACGCTCAACAATCTCCCTGTAGTCCTTGAAGGCCTGCTCGAGCGACTCAAGGGTTGATTTCATCTCAAAACTCTCGCGCAGGTAAGTATTCAGATAATAAATGCCCATCTGCAGGCGGCGGAGGGCGTCTTTCAGGCGGCCCAACTCTTCCTCCATGATAGATTATCTGGCATTTTCTGTTTTAAAACCATGGAGTGATTATAAATGCATGGCGGAGAACGAGCAGAAAGAAGCACAGGGAAAGCCAAACGCGGATGAGATTCTCTCGCAGCACGTTGGAGATCTCCACTACCGCGTCTTCCGGCTGAAGGAATACTTCGACAACCTGAACGACATTATTCATTATTATCTGGACAAGTTTGGCCCATACTTGCCAACGAAGGAGCGGACGGACCTAGCGATCCTTGCACTGGAGGCGGACCAGCTCTTCATCGAACTGTCCGAGCTCGTCTACAACATCCAGGTGTTAAGGGCTCATACCCAGATGCACATAGACACGAACACCCTCGAGGGGTTCGCAATTCCTGAAGAAGCGGTGAAAGAACTGGAGAAGAGTGCCCACGAGATCGAGGAGAAGATATACCACTTTGCCGATCATCTCTCGCGATTCATAGAGCAGATAACGGAGACGGCGCGGCGCGAGGGAATAGCATAGGGCTCAGCAGTTACCACCTGTCATCAACCGTCAGTCTGGGACGGCCTCATCATTGCCC
>CAYZOD010000015.1:3573-10786 GCA_964480165.1 uncultured archaeon | reverse complement strand
CGTTTATATCGTAAATGCGCATGCCATCCCTAACACCCACGAAACGCCAGTTACGTTCCAAACCCACAGGAACGTGGGGACAGGACGTCCGGACAGATGGGATCAGAACTACAAGCGCGAGAACCACAGCCGCAGCGGACATCATGAGGAAGTATTTACTCCTTGGAAGGGGCATGGACATACGTTTTGTAGTGGCGGCAAACATCTTTAAACGGGCACTCGTCGCAGTTCGGCCGCACGGGTCTGCACACGGCCCTACCAAAAAGGACCAGCGCGTGGTTCACGGGAATCCAGTACTCGCGGGGAACAATCCTCTTGAGTGCCTCTTCGACATCTTCTGGCTTTGCGTTCTCAGGAGCGATGCCGAGGCGCTTCGCAACGCGGAAGACATGGGTATCTACAGGTATCGCTGGCTTGCCGAAGGCATACGCGAGGACAATGTTTGCACACTTCCTGCCAATTCCCGGGATGCGAATGAGATCCTCGAAGCGATCTGGGACGATTCCGCCGAACTCCTCAAGGACAAAACGGGCAGCCTTAACGATGGTTCTCGCCTTGTTGCGGTAGAAGCCCACAGGATAGATCAGACGCTCTATCTCCTCGGGATCCGCACGTGCAAGATCCTCTGGACCGGAGAATTTGGAGAAAAGACGGGTATACGCCGCGTCGGTCGTCTCGTCCCTCGTCCGCTGGGAGAGAATGCAGCCGATGAGCACGCGGAACGGATCATCGCGCACGTGGTCGGGCACCTCTTCCCGTCCATATTCGTCGATGATCCTACGGATTACTGGCCACCACTCCACGGAGGAAAGTGGAACGATGTTTTTTAAACGGAACCCCGCCACTCAATAACGGGGGCGTAGCTCAGCCTGGGAGAGCGTCCGGCTGAAGACCGGTGCGTCGTGGGTTCAAATCCCACCGCCCCCATACCGGGGAGCCGGTGCATAACCGGGGGCGCTACGACCCCCGATTAGCGTCGCGTCAACCGAGACGGCGGTTGTTCCGCCGCCCCATACTGGGTTCCCAGGCAGCGGCTGGCAGAGGCGAGCCGCCCCCATCATATTCTCCAAGGTGAGTCCATGGCCGAAAGAGAAGAACGCATGCAGAAAAGGGCAAGCAGATGGGAGCTATCAGTAAAGGCGCTGAAATTAGCGACAGGCGGCGTTCTGGTAGTCGCTGCAGGAATTCTGCTGATCTTTTCACTTGTACACCTGCTCGAGGCGGTACGCATCGGCGATGTAGCCGCAGCCTTCGAGGTGTTCATCTCTGACGTGCTGCTCGTAGTGATAACATTAGAGATCGCGAAGACACTGTTCACCTATGTGGAGAACGAGGAAATGTATCTGCACTCCATCATGGAGGCGGCGTTCATAGCGGTTCTCCGCCAGGTGATACTCACGGAGATCCACGGGCTCACATGGGCCGACACGCTCGGCCTCGCGGGACTGCTCCTTACAATGGGCTTCGTGTATTATCGCCTCTTCAGAAAGGGATGAAATATAAACGGAACTAACCCGATTTTTAGTGCGCGGGGGTGGCCGAGCGGTCGAAGGCGTCGGACTTAAGATCCGATGGGCGTAGGCCCTGCGCGGGTTCGACTCCCGCCCCCCGCACTCCTCCACTCCGGTGAGTATGGTGATCGTAGAAATTGGTCTTCTCATTATCGGCATTGCGGCGCTGGCTTACGGTGCAAGACTTGCCATATCGGGCGCGGCAGACATTGCTGAAAAGACGGGCATCGATCGATACGGCGTGGGAGCGACCATCGTTGCGACGATCACGAGTTTGCCCGAACTGGCGGTCGGAATCGTATCCGTGATAAACGGTCAACCCGAGATAGCAATAGGCACGGCTGTGGGATCCGTCGTAGGACTATTTCTCCTCTCATTGGGCGTGTTGGCGCTCATGGCGAAGATCCGCTTTGGCAAGGAACGAAAGCGAGAAGTCCTTTGGGCAACGATCATCGTGACATGGGCCACAGTGCTATTCGTTGTGATGAGGGAGGTGAGCGCCGTCGTGGGAATCCTTCTCATAGGAACATATGTATGGTATGTGCACAGTGTGAGAGCAGGACGGTTGAGACGGATCGCTAAGAAGAAGAGGGGCGTGAGCGTCAAAAGGGCTGTGTTGATACTCATAGGCGGCATCGCACTTGTTATCCTCGGTGCAGAAGCAGTCGTCCACGGCGTCTCTGGCATCGCCTCTGCGTTAGGATTGCCGGAGTTCTTCATAGCATTCTTCCTCGTAGCGATAGGAACGAATCTGCCGGAGTTAAGCGTGGAGATAGCGGCTGTTAGAATGAAAGAGATGGGAATAGCACTTGGGGATATTCTAGGCAGCGCGGTGGCAGACCTCACCCTTATAATGGGAACGGCAGCAATTGTCGGTGCTGCAGTCAGTCATCCGCTCATATTCAACGGTTCGGCGTCCGTCACGGCAGCGGTTATGTTGGGAACTGCGCTAGTAGGGCTGAAAATCTCAAGGGATGAGGAGATAAAGAAATGGGAGGCGGTTGGGCTTATCCTCCTCTACATGCTGGTTGTCTGGGCGGAGCTGCTTGCCTCCTCACTCTGAACCTTCTCGCGCTGGCGCAGGATATACCACACCATGAGAGCACCGAGGACGTTGGTCATGATGATGGCGATAGAGACGATTTGAACCATATCGTTGATTATGGGCAGGTATTCCCCGCTGTCCGAAAACATCTGAAGGAGCAGAGCGGAAAGGACTGCCTCGCCGAGCCCTCTGGGCAGAAGGGCCGCCATCTCAACGGACGACTTTATACCCATGAACCTCGCCGCGAGGTAGCGGCCGGTGAGGGAAAAGATCGAGAGAAGGCCCACGAATACCCAGTGGAGAGGATTGGCGCTGAACTTGAAGATCACGCCGAGGAACACGAAGAAGAAAACACGTATGAAGAAAGATATCTCACGATGGAGCTGGATCATGTTCACCATGCGAAGAGGGGAGATGAGGTGGACGTTTGTGAGCGTTAAGCCAAAGACCAGCGCGAACAATGGTCCGTTTCCGCCAAACTCGCTCATTATGGCGTAGAATGCCATGAGCACAGCAAAGGTGAGCATGTAGGAAAAGGGGGTTGCCTGAAGCCTCTTCAAGACCTTCTGCCAGAAATAACCGATAAGTGCGCCGAAGACAATGGATATGGAAAATGCTGCAAGGATGCTCTGTATTGGATAGCGCCAGTCAGTGGCGGGAGTAAGAATGTACTGAGCGATGGCCATGACGAGAATAACGTTGTAAACGTTCGTTATCGTCGATTCGAGTTCAAGGATCGTCTGCTCCTCCGAATCGAGACCGAGGCGTTTGCCAAGGGGGATGACGACGGCTGCGCTCGTCCCACCAAGGAGGAAACCGAGCATGAGGGCGAAGGGCCAGTCCCAGCCAAAGAGAAGAGCTGCGACAGCACCAGAAAGGATAGACGTGAAGAAATAGTGAGCAGTGGCGTAGAAGAAAGATCTGGGCGCCTCGATGATCACCTTCTTTATGTCTAGGTTAAGTCCCGTCTCGAACATGATAACCATAATGGCAAGGGATGCCATAAGGCCTGCAAACTCCTCAAAGACCTCTGGACGGAAGATCTGGGCGATAATGCTCTCGGGGAAAAAGACATTTGCCACAGGACCGAGGAGGATACCGAGAATGATGAGTATCAGCGAGTCGGGGATCTTCGTCCGGTCGAAGAAGTAGTTTGCGAGAAAACCCACGAATATAAGGGCTGAAACGATAAGGAAAATCGCCGAAACGTACATGCTGTAAAAAAACTTTCAGGGGTTAAAAAACTTGGGGATGATGAAAGCGACGTGTGCTGATGGTGATGAGTTTCGCTTCCCGGCTGACCTCTGAGGTGCTCGCATGGAACCCGTGGTTTACATAGGGCTAGCGATCCTACTCTACTTCGGTAGCACATTCCTCTACGCGCTGCGGTGGAAAGTTGTCCTCCGCGGGTTCCATCGGGACGCCAGTTACCGAAATCTTGTCCTGTCATCCCTCTCTGCAATATTCGTGAACAACATAACCCCAATGGCCCGCGCAGGGGGAGAGGCGGTCCGCGTCGTATGGGTAAACGTCAAGGATCGGATCCCAAAGTCGCTCCTCACCGCGAGCATTGTATACGAAAGGGCAACGGAGGCAATCGTTGTCACTGTTCTTGCAATATTCGTTCTGGCTGGATACGCTAACGCAGAGGTAGCACTCGTCGTTCTTGGTATCGCTACAGCGGCCTCCGTTGCACTCATATCACGAATGGACCTCGTTCTTCGGATCATAGAACGTCTGTCAAAGGAGCGGATTCCAAAGAATACGGAGAAAGCGATTCTGAAGAAGTTAAGGATCGGCAAAACACTTGCAGCAACGCTTGCGATCTCCGCAACCCTTTGGGTGTTGGACATCCTGCGTATAGCTGCCGAATTGGCTGCGGTGGGCGTAAAACTGGCGTGGGCGCAGGTAGCAACGGTATCCATCCTGAACGTCCTCATGGGCTTCGCCGCCGTAACGCCTGGGGGAATAGGCATCATAGAGGGCGGCCTTCTAGGGATACTGACGGGAATGGGGCTAACGGTTGAGGACGCGGCAAAGGTCGTGGCTATCGAGCGAGGAATCTCCTTCGTACTGGGCACAGTCATCGGAGGCATCGTCACAGGACTCTACGGAGGGAAGGAGATATGGAAACACTTAAGATCGGACTCGCGACTGATTGGTTTCTTCCGCGGCTCGGAGGAGTAGAGATTCACGTCCACGAACTGGCCATGCAGCTGACCGAGAGAGGTCACGAAGTGCATGTGATTACAAGTTCGGCTTACGGGAACGGAATAGACGTGCCGTATCATATTCATCACGTGCCTGCTGAGAAGAACGTGTTCTTCTTCAACTGGACAGGAATCAAAGCGATGCGGGCGATCCACCGCATAAACAAATGGGAGATGTTCGACATCGTTCACGGCCACAGTTTCTTCGCACCAATCTCCCTGGCCGCGGCAAACGATGCCTCCGCCCTCCTGGGAATCCCCAGCATTCTAACGACTCATTCTATCCCGGAACTGCACAGACTAAAGTTCATGAACGCCGCACTGCTGAGGAAGGTGATGCAGAAGATCACGTCGTTCATAGCGGTCAGCAGCGTGGTTGAGAAGCATCTTGCAGATATCCTTGATTGGACAAGATGGGGAAGACCGATATGGGTGATACCGAACGGAATAGACGTGGAGTTCTGGCGGTCAGTGCGGCGAGAGAAGGCAAGGGAAGAATTGGGAATTGACGGGCCACTTGTTCTAACTGTCTCCCGGCTAGCCGTCAAAAAGCGCGTCTCAGCAGTGCCAAAGATTGCAAAGGAGGTTGTAAAAGAGATCCCCGACGTCCAGTTCATCATAATCGGTGACGGTGTCGAGAGGCGCGCGATTGAGATGCTCATAAGACAGTATGGTCTGGAAAACAACGTCCATCTCCTTGGAAAGATGCCAAGGGAAGATGTAAGAAAGTATATGGGGGCGGCAGACGTTTATCTGAACCCCACGAAGAAAGAAGCCCTTGGAATCGCGCTCCTCGAAGCACAGGCTGCAGGCGTTCCTGGAATAGGGTATGCAGGCTCCGGTGTGGTTGATATTATAGAACACGGGAAAAACGGGTTCCTCTACTGGAACGATAAAGAAGCGGTGAAGTGCGTCGTAGAACTGCTCGAGGACGAAAAGAAGAGGAAAAGAATGGGGAAAAATGCGAGGAGACGGGCGGAGCGATTTGATTGGAAGTACGTGGTGAAAGAGATTGAAGATGCGTATAAGAAAACGATCGACATATATGAATACGTGCCGTTCAGGGCATACGATCTCTACAAGAGGTGGTTCAAACGTTCTCCATTACCTTTGACGTTGAGCAGGACTGCCCACCCTTCCTTACCACCGAGAGAGGCATGAAAGAGGGTATGCCACAAATACTGAAACTCCTTGAACGTCTGGGGATTCGAGCGACATTCTTCTTCACGGCGGAGATGGTTGAGAAGTACCCGGAAACCGTGGAGGAAGTCCTGAGCGGCGGCCACGAACTGGGAATGCACGGATACCGCCACGAACGACTGGATAAAATACCCATATCCGAAGCGGAGAAGATCCTGAGGAAGATGGCAGATGTGTTCTCATCCTACGACGTGCAATCGTTCAGAGCACCAAACCTCCAGCTCCCCGATACCCTCTTTCCAGCATTGGAGGACATAGGGGTGAGATACGACTCGTCAAAGGCCGTGTATAAGGGTTGGAGGAAGGGGATCACGAAGATCGGCAACGTTGTCGAGATCCCCGTATCTGCCACGAGTTTCGTCATACGCTGGCCGGCATGGGCAAGAAAGATCCACTACGCCCTCGTTCCCCGACCGCTCGTTCTTTTCGCTCATCCCTGGGAGTTCGTGAACATGAGCAGAGAGAAGATCCGATGGGACTGCAGGGCGTGGACTGGGAAGAAAGCGTTAGAACGGCTCGAAGAGACGCTTAGATGGGCCTTACAATCCGAGAGGGAGGCAAAAACAATAAGGGAAATGGGGGCTCAGGTGGAGAACTCCACCCTGACGCCAAAGTAGTCCTTGACCTCCGGCTTGAAGAAGAAGTACAGTATCACTGCCGCAATAACTGCACTGATCACGCCACTAGCGCTCCCCGAGAATATACTCAGAATGCTGAGGGCGGAGAAAATAACAGTGAGCCACCAGGACCACGCCTTACCGATCCAGAGGCCCCATGCAACCACGAGTTCTACGATGCCCATGATAATCATGCCCATACCTGCACCAGCCATCGCACCGGCAGCCACAGCGCCCTGCTGGCCATACATCATACCAAAGCTCGCGCCTCCTGCCACCACAAAAAGGCCACCGAGGATTCCAAGAGCCCAAAAAATGAAGCCCAGGACTGCAACCACCGCCACAACAACGGGTCTCTCAAATCACCTCGTAGTATACTGGAGCAAACGTTGAATAAAAAGGGAACTAATGGAAGAAGGTCATATACGCCAAGATTGGGAAGACGAGGGTCGCGTCCGCCCAGACCTCGACGTAGTCGGCATTCGCACGGATTTTACCCCATGAAACGCCCTCGCTGGGAGGTGCGCCGCTGAGTGAGCCGTCCCAGGGCACCGCAGTGGTGATATATATGGCGTAATCAGATCCACCGCGGAAGAGGTTCGCGTTTATGATCGCGTGCTTCGGAAGGGA
>CAYZOD010000015.1:0-3473 GCA_964480165.1 uncultured archaeon | reverse complement strand
AATCAGATCCACCGCGGAAGAGGTTCGCGTTTATGATCGCGTGCTTCGGAAGGGAACCGCCCAGGACGATAACTGCCGTGTTCTCTGCCTCCACGGCTAAGTTGTTCAATCGGACGATATCGTTGGCTATGTCTATTTTCAGTTCCCTGTCACCGCGCTCCTCCTTGAAGAAGTAGAGCATATCGCCCATGGAACCGTCGGTGAGTGCGGGACAGAATATGGGAATGTTGTTCTTATACGCCCAGTATATGATGCTCTCCTCCTTCTCCGGGCCGAGGACCTCATCCATATACCTGCCCATCTCGTAAATGACCTCGCTGGCAGAGAGGATGCCGCGCTCTCTTTGGAGTTCAAGCAAACGCTCGTAGAATGGGAGCATATACTTCTCGAACTCTATGTAGCGGTCATTCGGAACGAAGATGTTGCCTATGCGGTTTATGCCCTCCTCACGCATCTTCGCGTCGTCTACGTTCCAGTCGCCGAGGATGAATGGTTTGAGCACCTTTATGAAGTCCTCCTCGATGCCCCCCGCAGTGGTAACGATCACATCGACCTTCTTGTGCTTGACGAGCCAGGTGATGATCTCTCGGAGGCCGGAAGAGATGATGTTCGACGTGTAACCTAGGAATACGCGGATCTCCTCGCCCTTTGAGCGTCGCTCCTCTATCTCCCTCCATATGCGGATGGCACGGCCGAGATGCGTTGCCTGGAAGCCTATGCGCTCGTAGGTCTCCACAACGTCTTCCAAAGAGTGTATCTCGTCGAACTTTGGACCGATGACGGGAACACCCTTGATATCCGATGACTTCTTGAGAACGATGTCCTTTGGATCGCTCATGGAATCACCGGGAGAATATGGGGAGAAATGGGTAAAAGGGAAACATTAAATGGACGTATACAGCAAATGTATACATGGGTGGTAGTACAGTCCTGAGCGTGAGGGTTCCCGAGGATGTGCTGCGAGAGTTGAAACGAATGGGTGTGCCCGTCCAGAAGGTTGTCAGGGAGGCCCTGGAAAAAGAGTATAGGAAACTCCTGCTCAAGCGTGTGGAGGAAAGGACAAAGCACTTCGTCAAGAATTTGGATGACGAAAGAATAATCGAGGCAGTACAAGAGGGTAGGGCATGATCGTGGACGCTTCTGGGTTTGTGGGAGCCATAAAATACGGGACGCTACACAGGATAACTGATCCGAAAACGGTGACCCTCATTCGCTACGAGCTGGGAAACATCGTATGGAAGATGCAGCGCTGGGGCAACGTGGAAGCGCCGGAAAAACTGCTGGAAGAGTGGTTACAAGCCGTGGAGAGTTTCGAGGTAGTTGAGCCGGACTACAAAGAAGTCCTGGCAATGGCTGTGGAAAGCAGGCTCAGCTTCTACGATGCTGCTTACCTCTGGCTAGCAAAACGAGAAAAGGAACCGATACTGACAATGGACAGAGATTTTGAGAAGAAGTGGGATGTGGTGCATCCCAGGGATCTCTAGGTTACGGAGAGGGTGCGACGATCACAACCGTGTCTCCCCTTATGAGAATACGGCCGAGTTTCTTCACGGTGCCGTCCTGCTCCGTGAGCTCGGCGTCGTCAACCACGAGGTTCATGTGGACGTCGAATGCGAGTAGAACGCCACGGACGGAGCGTCCTGCCTTGAGTATGATGTATGCCTCCTTCCCCAGGGCATCGTTCAACAAATCAAAGGGCCTGCTCACCATAAAAACCACCTTTTCTATTTCTTCTTTTTGAATATGGACTTGATAAACGTTAAAAAGCCTTTCTTCTCCTCCTGCTTCGGCTGGATGCCAGATATGCGCGAGGCAATCTGCATAAACGCATTAGCGGCAGGGCTGTCTGGCTTTCGGACGACCACGGGTGCAGGCTTCTTCAGCAGGAGAGAACGGCGCACCTCCTTGTCGTCAGGCACCGATCCGAGGACTGCGAGTTCCATTATGTTCTTGACGTCCTCCTCCTTGGGCTCCTCAGGAAATCCGCGCACCATGTTCATGATCACACCATAGGGCTTCACACCTATGCGTTCGGCGGTGAGTTTCGCCTTAAGTGCGTCTGCAATGGATGCCTTATCGGGTGTAACGACGAATATTGCCTCGTTGGTGGCAGCCATGGCCGCCATGGCGTTGTCACCGATCCCCGCGGGAGCATCGAGGAAGATGTAGTCAAACTCGTTCTCTATGCCCTTCAAAACCTCGGCCATCTTGTCGGGATTAACACGGCGGTAGGCCTGAAGAGAGAGTCCAGAGGGGACGACGGTGAGGCCGTGGGGGCCCTCGTACATGGCGTCGTATATCTCTGCCTCACCGAGGAGAACGTCCTGGAACGTGATGGGCGCGGACTGCAGGCCGAAGAGGAGCGCGAGGTTGGCCATGGCGACGTCCGCATCTATAACGAGCACTTTTTCTCCGAGTTTGGCGAGAGCAACGGAGAGATTAGCCGCGACCGTGGTCTTTCCGACGCCACCCTTACCGGAAACGATGGAGATCTTACGTCCCATTATCACCAACCCATGCTGAAGAGTAATTTTTCCACATCGCGCGCGATGGCCGATAGCTCAACCATGTTCACGTAGGCGGGTGCGTGGACGATATAGACGTGCGCGCCGCGGCGGAAGGCAATGATCCAGTCGCCCTTGAGTATGAAAACGTGGGAAACGTCGTCCAGTTCGAGGTCTATCTGCTCAAATAGGGAGTACTCATGGACTGCATCCTCGTCGGGTAGCGTCGTGGCCACGAGGGTTCCCTCGTCGGTGAAGACGGAGATCGCATCCACCATGTGCTTCTTTCTCAAGTATTCAAGGAGTTTCTCAACGTCTGCGTCGCTAGGTGGCTCTATCTTGCGCGGAACGGAGAGTGCCTTCACGTCGGAGTAGTTTGGACGTTCCTCGAGACCGAAGAGCCGGAATATGAGGCGCTGGATCATATCTCACCCACCTTCACGCCTGTAAGGCCGTATTTAGCGAGTAAGCGTATTCTATCAATATCCTGCTGTGAAAGTGTTTTTATTATCTCCTTGGCCCAGCGATCGGAATACTCTTTGGGAACTAAACCAAGGATGTTCTTGGGGGATATAGGAGAAGGAAGTTTGGCCTTCTCGTTGAACGCGAGGACGAGGTTTATCTTTGGGGCGGTCAGAGAGACGACAGAATAGACAACATGCTTTGCAGCGAGGACGTTGGCCGCCGGTTCCAGTGCGTCCTTGCCATCGATAATGTGGTCGTATTTGAGGTGTTCATATGATGCTGCAACGATCTTTCCCTCGGAGAAGAGAACAACGCCCTCCTCGAGGCCGTCGTAGCCCCTGCCGAGCCATGCAACATAACCGTTAAAAGATCGTTTGCCCAGATCTTGTAGTAGGTCTGAGAAGGCCTTTAACTCGACGGGAGCTGCGTCGGTGACGACCTCTCCCGCGGGAAGATTCATATAGGTAAAGGGAAAGCGATGTTTAAAAGGAGGGACTGTTATGG
>CAYZOD010000014.1:0-10809 GCA_964480165.1 uncultured archaeon | reverse complement strand
GTTGCCGATATGGGAGACTCGTATCCGCGCCGCCTTTATCTCCCACTCCTCCCCATGATTGTTGTTAATTCTCCTATAGTCTACGTGGACTCTTTCAACGCGCACAACGATGCCCTCAACGCCTCTCTTTATATCCTCCTCTCCCTCCTCTGTGACAAATGCAATGTCCCCCGGCCGAAGTGATTCTGCCGCGAGAACGTTCTGAACGGACCAGAGTTCCAGCGTTCCCTCTCCGCGGGCGCGTATCTTGTGGATGACCTCTGGCCTGATGCAGGTAATCACGATCATTCCATCACCCATACATGGGGCTCTCCCTGTTCTTCGACTGGGAGACGATATGGGACACCTCTCTCTCGATCTCTGCGGCGCGCTCCAGTAGCGTATCGTATGGAATGTCCAGTCCGAGCATCTCGTCGAGTTTCTTTACGATCTCTGCCGCTGCGCGGAAATCCTCCTTCGCGCGGAGCGTTCCGAGAACGAGGACAACGTTCACGGACTTCGTCTGGCCGTGGGTGAGAAGCGTTGCTGATATTCCCGTGGTGATACCCTTCTCCACGGGCGTGATCCCATAACGCATGAGGTATTTCACGCCGTCCGGATGGCTGGCGGCGCCGAATATGGTCGTCCCTCCCCCACCAGGCATGAGGACGCCTGCAATGGATACAATACGTTCCACGCCCTGCTTCTTTGCCGCGTCAATGAGCGCTGCCCCCAGCTTCTTCGCGGTTCCCTCGGAGAACATGACCTCTGACACGACCACCGCGATTCTCTTCTCATCGTCCGCGTATATGCGTACGGGCGGTAACGCGACTCCGTTGTGTATTGCAGAGACCGCGGGAAAGTCGGGGGAGGATATCGTACCCACGAGTTTCATACGCCTTGACTCGATGAGATGCCTCGCCACGATGGGCCCAACGAGCCCTATGCCCGGAAAGCCCACGATTAGCGTGTATCCCTTCAGATCCGAGCCAATGCTCACATGCACATCCACGATCCTATAATGCCTCTCCCCCATTTAAACCAGCGCCCCGCCGGCGAGGAGGTAAGTACCCGTCGCCAGTGGTATTAATATGGCCGCGTAAATGAGAGCTCTTTTTGGTCGGCCCTCTAGGAATGCAACGAAGATCGCGGACATTATTGCGAGGGCGAGGATGTGTATGGGAATCGCTCGCATTACTGCTTCCAGTATTTCTCCGCTCTCCAGCGGTCCTTCTCCTGTCAGACGCCCCACCATCCTCATGGTTATGCCCAGAACTGCGGGAACGAATATCCCCGCCGACAGGATTGTGACGTATCTCTGCAGGGCCAGCGCAGAACTTTTCTCCCTTTCCATATCGATTATGGCTTCTATGTCTTCTGCGGCACCCCTTATAAGATCGATCCACTTCGAACCGCTCCTAATTCCCGTCACGATGATCGAAACGGCATTGTTCAGGAGGACGGATCTCGAACGCTCCGCGACGGTCCTCATTGCCTTTTCAGGAGGAATACCCGACTCGATGAGCTTTCCAATCCGTCTGAACTCCTCAGAGAGCGGTCCATATCCCTTCGATAGGTATCTTATGATGTCCCTGTAGCTGTGGGTAGGCAGGGTTGCCAGTTCCAGCAATGCCCTCGGTAACTCTTCTTCTATTCTCGCGACCCGCCTCTGCCGTGCTGATTCGCTGTAGACGAGATAAAACGGAGGAACGAGAAGGGCAACTGCTGCGTATATTGGCTTTACTGAGTAGAGGAGCGCGCCGACTGCCAATGAGCCGAGGATCACGACGGCCCACTCTCTCATTTTTACCTCCTCATAAAGCTGGGTAGTTTAAGGTAAATCCAGGCTAGCACCATGCCAGATATTGCGGGAAAGACCACTGCAGGGATGTAGAACGCCTGCTCGGGCGTAATTGACATGCGCATGAACAGTGAGCCTAGCGCGACGTACATCTCGAAGAGTGCGGGAACGAGGGCAGCCACCGCTATGAATATGAGTGTGTATACTGCCAGTTCCGCGGAGAAGCGCTTTGCCTCCGAGCGGTGGATGGATATCATCTCGTCGGCCATTTTCTTGACTGCTCCTGCCTCTCTGCCGCTCTGGTAGAGGATTCCCATGTGCATGAACGCCCGCTGGACGCGTTCGGACTCAAAGCTCTCCCCCACGGACTTTAGCGCTCTTTCTATGGGTATTCCTCTCTTATATAGGGCGATGGCTTCTTCTATTGCGCCCCCGAGAACCTTTCCGTTTTTTGCGGCATCCCTCAGCGCCTGGAAGTACGGAACGCCCGCTTCAACCTCGGATGCTAGTGTTCGTAGCACGTAGGGGAGTTCTGCCTCTGCGCGCTCTGCTCGGACCCGTGCTAGGCGGTAGGGCAGATATGTGATTATGAGAATGGCGAAGAGGATGATGAGTGCAACGCCGCTTGGCCGCGGATGGAAGAGGAGATAAATGGCGATAATAAGAGCGAACGCAACAGCCGCTGCATATGTCAGGTACTCCTCCACAGATATTCGCCAGCCACCCTTGAGGAGTTTTTCCTGGAGCGTTCTGCTCAGCGCCTCCATCTGGCAATCTCCTCCGCATACCTCTTCAGATCCCTCTCCTTCAGTTCCCGCAATAACTCCACCCTTCTCTCGATCTCTTCCCCGGGCGGTTCCCCACCGTTTGGCCAGACCAGTTCCACGATCTTTCTCTCCTCCTTTCCGCCCCTTCCCCTCCTGCGCTGCACAACGAGGAGGTCTAACGCTACGAGATCCTCCTCAGGTATGCCCATGCTTCTGATCCGTCGGAGAGCCTCCTCAGCGGTCCTGCCATGCATCGTGGCGTATGATCCCTTTCCCTGTCCCGCGAGCATGGTATCGAAGAGCGCTCGCATCTCTTCGGGCCTTCTAACCTCTCCAACGACGATACGGTCCGGTCTCATGCGCAGCGTGTCGTAGACGAGCTCCTGCATGCTTATATCCTCTGTGGGGACGAGGCGGACACTGTGGGGATGAGGAATATCGATTTCCGGGGTTTCCTCCACGAGTATTATGCGCTCGTCCAGCGGAACGAAGGAGAGGACCGCGTTGAGCGTTGTGGTCTTTCCCGATCCCGTGTTCCCCGCGATGATGACGTTCTTCTCTTCATCCATTGCCCACCAGATCGCAGCCATCTCCTCTGCCGTGGCCGTCCCTAACTCTATCAGATCCCATGGCGTGTATCTGCGCACGGTGAATCTCCTTATGGTGAGTGCGTGGCCCGACGATAAAGGTGGGACCACCGCATGAATTCTGGAACCGTCTGGGAGGACTGCGTTCACTCTTGGGTTCTTTAGGGTGATCCTGCGGCCGACGGATGCGGCAAATCGATTCACGACCGTCATGAAGTAATCTTCACTCCAGAATGCAAGGTTCGTTCGCTTCCAACCCTCTCCGCGGATGTATACGCGTATGGGATCCTTCAGGCGAACAACCGCAATCTCTTCGATCTCATCTCCGTTCAGGAACTCCAACGGGCCGAAGCCTTCGTATGTCTTACGGATCCACCAGAGTATGCGCTCCTTCGATTCTTTCGGCATCTCACCCTGCTCGTATTCGACCCCCTCTATGACCTCTTCCCACGTAAACTCGCCGCGGAGCTGGGTGTAACGATCCACGACCTCCCTGAGCGTTCTTGCCTCCCAGAGGCGGAGCGGTGGAAGGTTGACAACATAGTCCCCCTCTTCGTAGAACGCCCAGCCAAGCGCGTCCCATATCTCCTTCCTTTCCGCCTCGCTATACCTTATCTCAGCCAGTCCCGCGAGGATACACTGCGGCTCCTCGAAGAGGGAGAGGCAGAGATCACATTTGAACGCCTTTCCAGCCTTTAGAACGATGGCATTCACAGGACATGCCTCTGCGCACTCGCCGCAGCCGTCGCATTTGTCGTAGTCGATAGCGAGAACCCCGTCGGCCACCACGTATATGGCGTTTTTTGGACAGGCCTTTACGCAGGGCGCTTCCTCTGGATCGCAGTGCAGACATTTAGAATCGTTGAGTTCGTAGGGGCAGACTGAAGACAGATCTTTTTTAGCGACGATCTGCATTCCAGACCAGCTCGTCCCCTTTCTTTACATCCCAATTCCTTCTGGCGTCCAGTTCTATGACCGTTTCGCAGTCAACGTCGACGACTGACCACGGTTTGAGGATCTTAATCTCCCTGACGCGGTTCTGCTCATCCAGGCAGAGGAGGAGTATCGGGAAGAGGCAGAAGAATCCGTGAAATGATGTTTTCCCTACGTTCGGGAAGACGAGCGCTCCATCGAATTTCCTTCGGAACATGAGGCCGATGCCGCGCTTCAGGAAACTGTCCGCAATTTCCACGTGCTCTGTGAGAATTCGTCCGCTGCGGCGGTTGACCAGCACAATAATATTGCTTTCTTCCCATTTAAATCCATGCTGGGTATTCTCTTCGACCTCGACGGAACCCTCGTGGATTCCACGGACGTTCATCTCTACTCCTTCCTCGACGCCCTTGACGCGTTACACATCCCGAGAAAGCCAGGGGTTGAGGCTGAGTTTCGGCAGCAGGTGGGAAAGCGTTTCGTCGATATCGTTCGCTCCATATATCCAGATATGGATGACGAAACCCTCCAGAAGATCCGCAAACTTAAGTGGGAATACACGCCGAAGTATCTTCACCTCATCCGCGTTCTACCTGGTGTTTATGATGCTCTAAACGCTCTCCACGGCAGGTATCCCATGGCCCTCGTCACTTCGGCGTCCCGTCGCTTTGTCCAATGGGTATTCGGGGCGACAAACCCGTCGCTGGGCATGTACTTTGACGTGGTCGTTTCCGCAGAGGATGTGACGCATGGAAAGCCCGATCCGGAGCCGTTTCTCCTTGGTGCTAAGCGCCTCGGCGTGGACGACGCTGTTGTCGTGGGTGATACGGACTACGACCGCCTCGCCGCTGAGCGTGCGAACTTCCGTTTTGTCCATGCGAGGGATATCGCAAAACTGCCGGAGATCCTCAAGTCTTTTTAACCCTTTTTAACACTGTTAAAAGGTGCTCGAGGTTAGAAATCTTTCCGCGGAGGTCGACGGAAAAAGGGTGCTTGAGGGCGTTTCGCTCAGCGTTGGCCCTGGAGATCTTGTCGTTCTCGTGGGCCCCAACGGTTCCGGCAAGTCATCCCTTCTGAGAACGATCATGGGCGATCCCCGATATGAGGTGACGGACGGGGATATTCTTCTGGACGGCGAGAGCGTTCTCGGCTTTTCTCCCTATGAGCGGGCGAAGAAGGGATTGTTTCTTGCGTTCCAGAGTCCCCCTGAATTCGATGGAGTGACTCTCGCTACCGTTCTTCTCCGTGCCTCCGGTAGGGAGCGCGATCCGCGTGCGTTCTCAGAGCTGGCAAGAATAGCGACGCGTGTTGGTCTCGATCCGTCATACCTTTCTCGCCCGCTGAACAAGGGCTTCTCTGGGGGAGAACGCAAACGCTCCGAGCTGCTCCAGGCGATGTTCCTCGGTCGGAAATGCCTCCTTCTAGATGAGATAGACAGCGGGGTGGACGTGGACGGGTTGAAGGCGATTGCAGAAATTATCGGTGACCTCGTTTCCTCTGGCAAGGGCGTGCTCCTCGTTTCCCACAGCCCCGCACTTCTCAAGCTACTGCGCCCGAACAGGGTCTACGTGCTTCGTGACGGCAGGATCGTGCGCTCCGGCGGTTCTGATGTTCTAAAGGATGTTCTGAGGGCAGGTTTCTATGATTGATGCCGACGTTGTTCGCGAGATTTCCGAGCGCCATAACGAGCCGGAGTGGATGCTTAGAATACGTTTAAACGCGCTGGAACTCTATAATCGACTTCCCGAGCCGAGATGGCTGAGGGGCGTCGAAAATCTCAACGTGGAGGATCTCATTCTCTACAAGGATCCAGGGGTTCGCCCTGTTCGCTCGTGGGACGATCTTCCGGAGGATATTCGCCGCCTCTACAAGCGTCTGAATCTTCCTGAGTATGAGAAGGAATACCTCGCCGGACTTTCCACATCCCTTGACAGTGAGACCGTGTATTCCAATGTTCTCGAACCTCTCCGCGAAAAGGGGGTAATACTTGAACCCATGCACGAGGCTGTCCTGGAGCATCCAGATCTCGTCCGTAAATACTTCTCACGCATCTACCCCGCGGCTGAACATAGATACTCCGCTCTGCACTATGCTCTCTGGTCGGGAGGAGTCTTCCTCTACGTTCCGCCGGGCGTAAAGCTCGACCTGCCCATCGAGGCCTTTTTCTACATTTCCACGGAGTTGGAGGGCCAGTTTGAGCATTCGCTCATCGTCGCAGACCGCGGCGCGAAAGTGCACTTTATAGAGGGCTGTTCTGCCCCCGTCTTCCGCGAGTTTTCCTTCCACGACGGTGCTGTGGAGATATACGCGCATGAAGATGCATACGTGAAGTTCACCACCGTCCAGAACTGGAGCAAGAACATCATAAACTTCAACAACAAGCGAGCGATAGCGGAGAAGAGCGCGTTCGTTGAATGGGTGGAGGGGAGTATAGGTGCAAGGACGTCCATCGTTTATCCGTCTGTTATTCTTAAGGGGGAGGGTGCGAGGACCACGATGAACGTTTTCTCCATCGCCCACGGTCCGTACGTGAAGGACGGCGGCGCAAAGATCTTCCACATTGCCCCCAACACGAGGAGCACCGTTGTTTCCAAGGGTATATCCGCGGACGGTGGCGTGAACATATACCGCGGTCTGATTCGTATCAACAAGGGCGCAAAGAATGCCTTCTCCCACGTTTCATGTGACTCCTTACTCCTTGATGGAGAGAGCGAGGCATCCACTTACCCACATGCTCAGGTAGATGAGCCGACGGCCGTTTTCACCCATGAGGCGACCACCCTTCGTTTTTCGGAGGATCAGCTCTTCTACCTTCAGTCAAGGGGGCTGGACGAGGAAGAGGCGAAGGGTCTTGCAGTGCTTGGCTTCATACAGGATATCCTCCGTGGTCTTCCCCTCGAGTATGCCTCCGTTCTTCGCGAGGTGCTCAACGCTGACTTCTCCGGTGGTGTGGGATGATTAGGGTAGAGGATGTACGGAAGCGGGCTGCCAGGGTCCTTCCGGAGACGAGTTTCCAGCGATACGGCGATTCCCCGACGATCCGTTCGTACACTGACTGGCCTGCATTTGAGGATGCCATGCGCCTGCCTGTTTCCAGCGGTTCCGTGTCCGGGGTTGTGCGAAGGGACACACTGACGTCCTTTTCATTTGATCCATCACAGAACCGCATGCTCGCATACCATTTTGCAAACCTGCCTGCTGCTTTCGTTGCAAATGATGATACGGTTGTTCTCCGCTCGGAAGCAGACATGTTTGCTCTTCAGCACGTCCTCTTCTGTGTGAATGGTGAGAGGAACATTACGATCCGCGATCTCGCCTCTGACGGGCCGAAATCGACAACCCTTGACGTACTCGTTCATCCCGGTGCCTCGCTTCAAATGAAGATCCTTGTATCTGGTGATTTCCCACAGTATCTGCATGTTAGATACCATCTGGGGAACGATTCAACTCTATCTGTTCAGTCCGTTGTTCTCGGTAAAAACGCGCATGCCCACCACGAGTTCTTCCTTAACGGTTCGTCTTCCTCCCTTCACTACGCGGGCGCATCCATACGCGGGAGAAGTGACGTGATCACGGATGCATTTGTCAGGGGGAGTAACAACACTGTCCGACTCTCCCACGCATTGTTCTCTGCGGAGGGTGATTTTCTTGTCCATCGCGGCGTCATACGCGTTGATAGGACGTCTACAGGGACGGACGCAGACATGGATTCGGCATTCTACACAACGGGTGGTCTTGCCGTTTCTGTTCCCACACTGGAGGTGCTCACGGACGACGTCCGCCGCGCATCCCACTGTTCTCGCGATCTCTCCCTTGGCGAGGAGCAGATGCTATACCTGCAGACCAGGGGCCTTAGTGAAAGCGAAATACTCGACCTATACGTCTCTTCGCTTCTCGAACACTATGCGGGCGAGCTGAAAGATGAAGAAATCGTTAGATATGCCATCAGATCCTTTTCAGAATCCATTCAACGTTGATGTATTCGAGAATCTTTTCGTAGGGGGGCGGGTACGTTCTGAGGACCTCGGGCAGATACGGGATCTCGCCGATCTTGGTCCCTCCAAGGTCTTCACCGAAGATCTTGTCAATTCTCTCTCTTCTTTCCTCGGCGAGGTTCGCTCGGTTTATTATGTATGCGAAGGGCACGCCGAAGTGGTTCAAAACGTCTGTGGCGAAGCGTGCGTCTGCAATGCCCGTGGGCGTATTGTCCACGATCGTTATCGCAAGGTCCGCACCCCGCACCGATGCTATTACTGGACAGCCGCGCCCCGCCGCCGAATCAATGAGCGTTACATCCCTTCCATCTTTCCTTGCAATCTCATCTGCTCTTCGTCTAATCTCCGTCACTATCTTTCCCGATCCGGAACGTCCGGGCATCAGTTCGGCAGTGACGAGGGGAACGCCTTCCCATTTGTAGATCAGGATATCTGCGGTGTGTACGTTCTTCATACGGTAGTCCTGTGGGTATCTCCGTGCGCATGCACCGCAGCCCTCGCAGAGAAGTTCGTTCACCTTGCCGTCCGCCCCTATTGCGCCGAAGGGACACGCCTCGGGTCTTGGCGTTTCGCCCACGAACTCGGCCACCGTCCCGCCCCACCACTCTTCCGTTTTCCCAGGTTTCTCCAGCCCAAGGGCGAGCGCAAGGTTCGGCGTGTCCACGTCCGCGTCCACGAGAACGAGTCTTTCTCTTGGCAAGGCATGGGCGATACTGGCGGTTATTGTCGTCTTTCCCGCACCCCCCTTTCCGGATACGACGCTTATGATCATGGGATCACCGGAATGAACTCTCCCCGCGCGTAGGCCCGCGCTATCTCCTCTCTATACGGGATCTTAACGGGTTCCACGCCTCTTTCCCTTGCCGTTTCCTCTATCTTGCGCTGATATGCTTCTGAAATGCCCCATTTGTTCGCATAAATGCGATATGGCTTGTCCAGGCGCTCGACGAGCTTCAAAATCTTCACGAGGTCATGGACGCCGTAGGGCGTTGGTTCGGTGACGATGACCACCTCGTCTGCGGGCATAATCGCCCTCGCCACGTTGCAGTGTATGCCCGCCGCCGTGTCTATGATCACGTCTTCCCCGTTCAGGCCGATCTCTAGGAGTTTCTCAACGAGCGGTGTTGCCTCCTCCTCTCCCGGATTGAGAATACCGTCATATATCGTTATTTTCCCCCAGTTCCCCCTTCTTATTACTCCAATTTCCACATTCTCTTCATATATTGCATTTACGGGGCATACATCCTTGCAGAGCATGCATCCGACGCAGTTCTCCTCGAAGAAGAGCGGAACCTTTCCGGGTATGTGGACGAGTGCCGCAACTGGGCAGGCCTGTGCGCAGAGACCGCATTTTATGCACTTCTCCTCGTCTATGCGCGGGACCTTCTTGTATCCTCTATCGATGATCTCCATTTTCGTTCCGGTCAGAATTGCGGCGTTCGGTGCCTCGACATCCGCGTCGATGAATACGTTCGCCCCCATTTTTATTGCGAGGGAGAGGGCGACGCTCGTTTTCCCAACGCCGCCCTTCCCGCCGGTTACAGCGAGGATCATTCCTTCTTCACCGTCGCCCCGTGCAGTTCCTCCAATGCTCCGTCGACGAACTGCTGTACCGCTTTTTTCGGATCGTTCTCCTCCGTTCTATATATCGTTACTAGCCCTTCCTTTAGTGTGTTGTAGGAGATCTCACCGATATTCTTCACGATGACCGCGTATGGTTTGAGGTCAAGAACCGTTTTCGCCGCCGCCAAGCCTCTCCTGACCTTTCGCTTGACCGCAGTATTCTCAACTTCCTTTATCTTCCTGAACTTATTGTCCTTTACCTTGAAGACAGCGAACTTCGGTGCCGTTGCAAAGGTAGGTGACACGGTGCCCTTTTCGGTTACGGGAACCACGACGATCTTCTCTCTCGGTTCTTCACGCTCCACGTACACCCGGAAGTCTTCGATCTCAGGGATCGTCAGCACGTACTCCCTGATCCTCCGGGCGATCTCATCTGCCTTCGCCACGGGAACGTCGGCTGGAATCGTTACGACAACCTCTCCGAAGACCATGGGTCCTGACTTTCTCAGCTTCAGTTCCTTGAAACCACTGATCTCGTCTGCATGTTTGAGGATCTCCTCGACCTCTTTCTTCGTTTCCTCCGGTGCAACGTCCATTAGGGAGAGAATGGACTGCCATGCTGCCTCGATACCGATCTTGAAAACCCACGCCGCTACGAGGAGCGCACCGACGCCCTCTGCCCAGGGAATACCGAAATACGCTGCGAAAACGATGGCGGCGAACACGACAAGGGACGATAAGGTATCGGCCATAGACTCTATGGATACCGCCTTCAGTGCCTGGGAGTTTGCCTTTTCTGCGGCCTCCTCTTCCATTTTCGATACGTAGAAGGACACAGCAGACGCGACGAGGGCCATACCTGCTGCTAGCCACGGATCTCTTACAGGTTCAGGGTTCTGAATCCGATGAACCCCGTCTATGAAGAGTTCCACCGCACCGAAGAGTATCACGGCGGATACGATGAGCGCAACGATGGACTCTGCCCTGTAGTACCCGTAGGGGAAACGCTCGTCCGCAGGTCGCCTCGCAATCTTTAGCCCCAACCATGTGCCCATGGCCGTGAGCACGTCCACGGTGGAGTGAAGTGCGTCGGCCATCAGCGCCGCGGAGTTCGTTATGAATCCGATAATGCCCTTTGCCAGCGCGAGACCCGCTACAATGAACGAAGCCTTCTTCGCAGTTTT
>CAYZOD010000013.1:0-11055 GCA_964480165.1 uncultured archaeon | reverse complement strand
CGCGTACAAGGACGTGGACGAGGTCATAAAATCCGTAGAGGTTGCAGGAATAGCCGGAAAGGTTGCCCGAATGGTTCCGCTGGGAGTGGTCAAGGGCTGACCCCCTTTAAACCTTTTCTCCACCCTTGAATAGGTAGAGTAGTGAGGTGAGTGGAAGATGTATCCGTTTTCTGGAGCCGCTGCATATGACAGGGCGATCACGGTCTTTTCCCCAGAGGGCGAACTCTATCAGGTTAAATACGCAACGAAGGCAGCTGAACGCGGAACCCTTGGCGTGGGCATTGTGTATAAGGATGGTGTGCTCCTCGCCGCGGACAAACGCGTCACGTCGAAACTCCTTGTCTCCCCAACGCTTGAGAAGCTCTTCATCATCGACGACCACATCGCCATACTGTATTCCGGTCTCGTCGGGGACGCGAGAGTGCTTGCTGAGTATGCAAGGGACGTCGCCGAGCAGCACAAAATCCTCTACGACGAGCCCATACCCGTTGAGCGTCTCGTAAAGGAGATTGCCAAGATAAAGCAGGCATACACACAGTATGGTGGAACAAGGCCCTTCGGCGTATCATTCCTCATCGCAGGCTACAACGAGCACCCTCGTTTGTTTGAGACGCAGCCCTCCGGAACGCTTCTAGAGTATAGGGCGGACGCCATAGGCAACAGGAAGTATGACGTCATGGAGATGCTCGAGAAGGAGTATAAGGAGGATATCACCAGGGACGAGGCAATTGCCCTTGCGATCAAGGCCCTCAAGATGCCGCTGGAGGAGGGCGACACTCTCACACCGGAGCGCGTGATCCTCGCATACATAGAGAAGGATCGCACAGTCCATCTCCTCGGCCCGGAGGAGGTAAAGCCGTTTTTGGGGTAATGAATCATGGTAAGCGTCGATAAGGCGATTATAGCCAGGTATGAGAGGAGCGGGCATAGATTTGAGATCCTTGTGGATCCCGATCTGGCCTGGCGCCTGAAGCGGGGAGAAGACGTCGATATGGAGGATCTCCTCGCTGCCTTCGAGGTGTATAAAGACGCGAGGAAGGGTGAGCGTGTTTCCGAAGAGCTCCTCGAAAAGACCTTCGGGACGACAGACATCTACGAGATCGCACGGAAGATCATACGCGACGGAGAGGTGCACCTCACCACGGAGCAGAGGCGCCGCCTCCACGACGAGGTGTGGAACAAGATCGCTCACCTCATCGCCCGAAGAGCGGTGGATCCAAGGACCGGTGCGCCGCATCCGGTTCAGCGCATACTCAACGCCATGGAGCAGGCGAAGGTGCACGTGGATATATTCAAGACTCCGGAGGAGCAGGTCCAGGCGGTGGTGGATGCCATCCGCAAGGTCATCCCCCTACGTATGGAGACGAAGAAGGTCCAGATCACAATTCCCGCCCGGTATACGGGTAAAGCGTATGGACACGTGAAGCACTACAAGGTTCTCCGCGAGAACTGGGGGAATGATGGATCGCTCACAGTCGTCGTTGAGGTGCCTGCGGGCCTGGTGGAGGATCTGCTCCACGAAATCGCATCGATCACGCACGGAGATGTTCAATCAAAGATACTGGAGTGATGGATATGGCAGATGAGAATGTAGAGAGGCCGAAGCGTTGGCTCGTTGTTCCCGGCGAGGTTGTCACAGAGGAACGGGTCAAACTCGGTCCAGGCGTGTATGTCCGGGATGGAAAGGTCGTTGCCAAGACGGTGGGCCTTGCAGAGGTGAAGAACGGCGTTGCCCGCGTCATTCCCCTCGAGGGGAAATACGTTCCAAAGGTGGGCGACTCTATCATTGGAATAATTGTGGACGTGAAGATCCCCGGATACGATGTGGATATTAACTCCCCCTACACGGCGTTCCTGCCCAAGGACGCCGTTGAGGGGGACGTGGACTACGGTGACGTCGTCGTCGCCACCGTTAAGTACGTGGACGAGGTGCGCAACGCACTATTGGAGAATGCCTCCGTCCTGAAGGGCGGTGAACTGATCCACATCATTCCCTCCCGCGTTCCGAGGGTGATAGGCAAGAACGCGAGCATGATTTCCCTCCTGAAGAACAAGACGGGTGCCGCGATTCTCGTGGGCGCTAACGGGCGAATCTGGATACACGGGGGCCACGTGAACCTTGCAAAGGAGGCAATATTCAAGATAGAGCGCGAGGCACACACCTCTGGTCTTACGGACAGGATTACGAAGTTCCTTGACGATAACATTCCTGCAGAGGAGAGTGATGAGAATGTCGAATGATATACGCTCTGATGGGAGAAAATTCGACGAACTGAGGAGCATATCCATAGAGGCGGGCATACTGGATCAGGCAGACGGTTCCGCCCGCGTTCGCTGGGGAATCCACACGAAGAAACTTCTCGTAGATCCGAGGAAGGAGAGCAAGATCCGCTCCCTTGCCGAACAGTATTACATCATGCTGCGCGGAAAGCAGGACAAGAAACTCCTCGTCGAGGTGCCCGAGAAGCTTCTCCCCTACATAGAGGATGATCTCGGAAAGTATCAGATCATTGGAGACGGGTTCAAGGGTAACGTCGCGGTTGTTGCCGTTCACGGCCCGAGGGAACCAATACCGAGGCACGTTGGCGATCCATACCGTTCCGTGGTGCGCTTCAGGTATACAATGGCTCCATTCTCCGTTCCCGAGAGGAAGCGGCCCGCTCCGGGTCGCCGCGAGGTGGAGATCTCCAAGGTATGCAAGGAGGCACTCCAACGCGTCGTCTTCGCAGAGGAGTATCCCATGACGGTCATCGATGTCTTCGCCGAGATCCTCGCGGCGGACGCGGGTACCCGTGTCACTGCACTCACTGCCGCTTCCGTTGCGCTTGCGGATGCGGGCATACCCATGCGCGATCTCGTGAGCGCCGTGGCCGTCGGAAGGGCGTTTGGACACATCGTTGCAGACCTGACGAAGTTTGAGGAGGATGCAGAGGACGCCGTGGATGTGCCCATGGCCGTCATCCCCGGAACGGAGGAGTTCGTCCTTCTCCAGATGGATGGTCGCGTGACGAAGAAGGAAATGGATGATATCATCGAACTGGGCCTCGCAAAGGCAAAGGAGGTTGCTGAACTCCAGCGCAAGGCCCTGAAGGAGAAGTATGCGAAGGTGGTTGAGAATGAATGACTTCACGTGGGAATTCATGAAGGATCGCGTCAGGAAACTCGCCTTCAAGGGCCTCCGCCTCGACAGGAGGGGCCCGCTGGATTACAGGCCCATAAACATAGAGACGAACGTATTCCACCATGCTGACGGTTCCGCTTTCGTCGATCTCGGCGGAACGAAGGTTGCCGCGGGCGTGAAGATGGAGATCGGCTCGCCCTTCCCCGACACGCCGAACAAGGGTGCCATCATGACGGATGCCGAACTCCTACCCATTGCCAACCCGACCTTCGAGCCGGGACCCCCTGATGAGAACGCAATCGAGCTTGCACGCGTCGTTGACCGTGGGATACGTGAGTCCAATGCTCTGGATCTTGAATCCCTCGTTATCGAGGAGGGTAAGTACGTCTGGCTCGTCTTCACAGACCTCCGCGTCCTTGACGACCAGGGCAACCTCTTCGACGCCGCGTCGCTGGCAGCGATAACAGCACTCGCCACCGCCCGCGTGCCGAAGATCGAGTATGAAGGCGACGAGCCGAAGATCGTACGCGGCGAATACGAGGGAAGACTTCAGCTGAACGAAATACCTTTATTGACTACCTTCGTCAAGATTGGTACGGCCATATTCAGCGACCCGTCCATGCCCGAGATGAAGGCCGCGGACGCGAGGATTTCCGTGGCGACGGTGGACGACGGTTCCATCACGGCCGTCCAGAAGGGTGCTGAGGGCGCATTCACGAGGCAGGAGCTCTCTCTCATATTCGAGAGGGCCATTGACCGTGGAAACTACCTCAGGGACATCGTGAAGAAGGTGATCTGATATGGGTAGGACGAAGAAGGTTGGCAGCGCCGGTCGTTTCGGCCCCCGCTACGGTGTCAAGATACGCAAGAACGTCGCCAAGATAGAGAAGATCCAGAAGTCCAAGATGGTCTGCCCGCGCTGCGGAGCAAAGGCAGTGAAGCGTATAGGATACGGTCTCTATCAGTGCAGGAAGTGCGGGGCCGTTTTCGCAGGTGGCGCATACACGCTCAGGACGATCGTTGGCGAGTCCGTTGCCAAGACCCTTGAGGCGAAGAGGGGATCCGCATGACATATGTTTGTCCTTACTGCGGGAACCAGTTCGAGGAGCTCCCCAGGATCGCCATCCGCTGCCCCTACTGCGGCCACAGGATGATCCTGAAGGCCCGACCCGCCGTGGTAAAGGTCGTGAAAGCGCGGTAACATGATCGTCATAACCACGTCCCGGAAGCCGTCACGGCGGACGCGGCGGTTCTGCAGGGAGCTCGAGGCGGTTCTCCCTCTTTCCATATATATTAACCGCGGCAAGGCGTCTCTCCGTCTTTTTGCAGAGCGTGCACGTGCTGACGGTTTTTACAGAGTGCTCATCGTTGGTGAGACGAAGGGAAACCCCTCAATCATCCGCGTTCTGGACCTCCACGGATATCCCTTCCGCTGGATAGGTCAGTTCTACATTTCCGACGTTTCTCTTCTCCTGGACCGAAAGGAGACGCCGAAACGTGTCGATGCGGAGGATCTTGTGGTGGATGCGGATAAATGGGCATTTCTGAAGGAAGTATTTGACGTTTACGACGGTGAAGAAGGAGTTGTTCTTCGCGAGAGGGGTGGTGACGTGCGTTTCATCTACGAGGAAGAGGAGGTGGGACCACGGTTCCGAATAACTGGCTGGGATCCGGTTCCGTCAAAACTGGATTCCGCGCTGAGGTAGAGTTTCCCAGCGAGGCAGACGCGGAGGCAGCATACACTGCTCTCCTTCCAGAGATGGGGACCGCCCGCCGATTCACCGCCCGCCTCTCAGTAAAGGGGAACGTGCTAATCCTCGAGGTGGATGCGGAGGATCTTTCTGCCCTCCGCGCCGCCCTGAACTCATACCTCCGCTGGATCGCCCTCATAGAAAAGCTTCAAAAAGCCCTCAACCCTCATTAGTTCAGAGGTGATTTTATGGAACTGCCACAGGATGTGCAGAAGGATATCGTGAACTTCCAGGCGCTTCAGAACCAGTTTAACATTATTCAGACGCAACTGGCACAGATCGATGCGGAACTCCGTTCGATCTTCGAGGCGATCTCTGCTCTTGAGGGTAGCGAGGATGACTTCGCCTACAAGGCTGTCGGGCCGATCCTGGTCCGCGAGAGGAAGTCCGTGCTCCTCGCAGAGTTGAAGGACCGCAAGGAGACCCTCGAGGTGAAGAAGCAGTCCCTCGCCAAGAAGTCCAAGCAGCTGGAGACAAAGCTCCTGGAACTGAAGAAGAAGATAGAGGCAGCACTTGCAAACCTGCAGCAGGTGGGCGGTAATGCTCCGACAGGTGGGTGAACTCCGCACCACCCTTCTTTCTCTCCGCCCACCGGTTCTCATTCTCCCCCACGTCAATGCAGATATGGATGCAGTGGCGTCAGCTCTTGGCGTCCATACATTTCTCCGACATCACTGCATCGCCTCCGCGCTCTTCTTCCCGTCGCTCTCCGCTTCGGCGGCAAAACTTCTGAAGGACCTTGCCGTGGATTACTCTACGGATCTCGATGTTGCCGGAAGGGACGTCGTGGTGGTTGATACTTCATCTTCCTCCATGCTCCCCGTGGACGTTTATCCCGCCCGTCGCCTCGTCGTCGTGGATCATCATCGCGGCGGCGATCTGAGGGGTTTCATTTATGATGCGCCTTCTCTCTCCGAGGTAGTTGCTTCTCTCCTTCTCGCCGACGGTATAAGGGACGAGAGGGCATACCTCGCGCTCGCCGCGGGTATATATTCCGACACTGCTGGCCTTATCGCCGCCACACCCTTTACGCTGGAGATCCTTTCTAAAACACTTGCCGCGGCGAGGGCGGAGGCGTTGTCAGACGTCATCCGCCTTGTGTCGCAGAGGAGAACAGTGTTCGAACGTATTGCCCGTCTGAAGGCCTTGCGTCGGGCAAAGATCCACCGCTTCGGAGAGTTCGTTGTCGTAACATCTGATGCGGGCGCCTACGAGGGGGGCATTGCCTGGGAGTTCATAAACGCGGGGGCCGATGCTGCCTTTGTTGCCGGCAAGAAGAGGGTCGTCGCCCGCCTCTCGGACGATTTCATCCTCCGTACGGGCATCGATCTTTCCGATATCTTCTCCCGTGTGGCTGAAGAGTTAGGTGGGAATTGGGGAGGACATCCTGCCGCCGCGGGCATGCACGTGTCCCACCCGAAGAAGGCGTTAGTACTTGTTCTGGACGTGCTTGCGGATCTTCTCCGGCGGACGGGATTCTCGTTCACTCGCAGGGACTACTGAACGAGTATTTTCACCGATCCGTCTCGTATCTTCTGTTCGCGCCGAATGATGTAGTGCACAGTGCTCTTCGGTATTTTCAGATCCCTCGCTATCTCCCGAACAGACGCGCCGGCGCGGTAGAGTGCCAGGATCTGTGTTACCGTTTCCAGATCGATGTCTGCGAACCGTCCACGCTTCGAGAGGAGTTCTACTCGATTTCCGATGATTTCCTTCGCTTTTTTGGATAGTCGAGCATACGTTGAAGGGGGCATGGTGTATCTCTCGACGTAGGGGTCGATCTCCGCTATGATCTCTGCTGGAAGCGGTCGGGGGAGGTGAACCATTGTCTTTCCGAGGTTCTTGATCACTTCGATGCCTGCCTCCAGATTTTTCCGTTCAAGTACCACAAGCACGTTAAAAGATTAGTTGCCGCTTTAATAATATGAGGTGGAACGTTGTTCTTCTCCTTGCAGTCTACGTCCTTTCCTTCATCTCGGGATTCCTTCTTGGCGGCTACTACGTGGCGTCCCACTACGGTGCTAAGGCCATGGTCTATGCTGCAGCAGTCATCTCCGGCGGCGGGGGAACGCTAGCACAGGTGTGGGCGGAGGTGCATCCCGGTGCCGGCCGCGTCTTCCTCACCGTGAATCCTCAGGCGGAGTTAGATACCCAGGAGTCTGCGGAGATCGCAGCTCACGTTGCCGCACGTCTTGCTGGCAGGCCGTTGCTCTTCGAAGATATCGCCTTCACGATCAATGCACCTACAGTTATCGTTGGTGGACCGTCTGCGGGTGCTGCCATGACCGTTGCAGCGTACGCCGCGCTCACGGGGAGGACGCCAAGAACGGACGTTGTTGTAACGGGAGAGATACGACCAGATGGAGGCATAGGGCCTGTTGGGGGATTGGTTGACAAACTAAACGCCTGTGCAGAGCATGGGATAAAGGTGTTCCTCATTCCCAAGGGCGAGCGTTACGTGCGCGTTGCGGTTCCGATAACGAAGAGGGTTTCTCCTGCTCCCGGATTGGTTATCGTCGAACGGAGCGTCCAGTGGAAGACTGTCGATCTCGTAGAACTCGGTGAGGAAAAGGGTGTAAAGGTGGTGGAGGTCTCGAATATCCGTGAAGTCCTCCCCTACTTCTTCAGCTGAAGAGTTTCTTCTCCAAGAACTGGGCGACCTCTTCCTTTCCTGCTATGCTTCCCTGATAAACCTCTATGAGCGCCTCGTTAACCGCTGATGCCACTGCTTCCTCGTCGATGCCCTCATTTCTTGCCCGTAACACCGCGTCGATCACTGCATCGGATACGTCGCTCTCGAGGAAGACCTTGGCAGCCCTTCTGTCCATTTCAGCTAGAACATCTGCCACGAACTCCGCATCTTCCTTGCTCTCGAAGGATCGTATGCCCATCTTCTCAAATGCGTTGGCGATCTCTGATATGTTATACATGGGGATTGCGCGCGCATTGCGGAGGAATGCGGCCACATTTGCTAGGAACTTCTCGGCGTCGGCAACGTCTATGTCTTTCCCGTGTATGTCCACCATGCCCAGATAGTAGAAGCTTCCGATCGTGTCCTCGGGTACCTCCCCATCGAATACCTTCACGCCGTTCTCGTTCAGGATCTTCGCTATCTCTTCCCAGAACCTCTCCCTCACCGCTTCCTCCGCCACGGCCTTCACTGCTGCGGCGAGGAACTTCATCCTCTCTCCGCCAGCATTCGCCAGTTCATCCCACTTCCTGAATATTCTCCTCACGTCCAGTCCCTGTTCCTTCGCCGTGGCTAGAACGTCCACTCCTTTCTCAACTCTCTTCACGAACTCTTCAGGAGGAAGGGGCGCATCAATATCTACCAGCCTGAAGAACTCGTCTATAAGCCGTTCGTCAAGTACGTTCTTCAACTTCTCGCTCAACCCGTCAAAGTCGATGCCCCCCTCGTATCGGTAAAAGTTTTCGAAGAACTCGATGGGGGACTCGCTTGACTCGAAGTACTTTGGGGCGTCCACCTTCCTGTATATGACTGCGTAGGGGCTTATGGGCTCTCTTCTCCACGTGACGATCGCTGCCGCGGGATGCGCCTCAGACTGAACGAGTTTCGCGATGTAGTCCCTGCACTCATCATCATTTTCGAACATGTGCTGGACTTGGTTAAGCGTGACGACGGTAAACCAATCTGCTCCAGTCTTCTCCTTTATCCTTGCGAGGAGATCTGCTATCTCCTCTGGGTTGTCCACTCCGCGCAGGCTCCAGCGCCTGAGATCGGAGAGTGAGACGTCAACCCCCCTCTTCCACAGCTCCTCGGCGAGTTTTTCTATCACGATGATCACCTTTCCTTTATTTCGTGGATCTTGTTGATTAATAACTGCTTTATGTTCTCGGGGTTCGCGTCGGGCAGCACGGCACGGAGCGCCGTCACGATCTCATCGTCCTTCACACCGCCGCCTGCCACGATTTCATCCACGGCAGATATCACCGCGGAGAGCATATCCTCCGACATCGCCCTTCTGAGAGTGTCCACGTCAAGAGTTGCCAGCATACTACTTGCCTTCACGACGCTCTCCTTTGATCCGCCGGCGCGCAGGATCTTCAACATCGCCTCTGCAAGATCTGTGGATGTGTATATGGCCGACGGCGAGAGCTTCATGAGGATCTCGAGGGTGTTTTCCATGAGCGTGTCGAACTCCTTGCCGAACTCGATCTCCCCTCCCCTTATGGTGACGAGTCCCATGGAATGAAGGACACTAATGAGTTCTGTGACGTCTGGCTCGTCATCGATGACCGGTACCTTTAATTTCTTCGCGCGCTCCATGAATCCTTCCCAGAACCTCTCCCTCACCGCTTCCTCCGCCACGGCCTTCACTGCTGCGGCGAGGAACTTCATCCTCTCTCCGCCAGCATTCGCCAGTTCATCCCACTTCCTGAATATTCTCCTCACGTCCAGTCCCTGTTCCTTCGCCGTGGCTAGAACGTCCACTCCTTTCTCAACTCTCTTCACGAACTCTTCAGGAGGAAGGGGCGCATCAATATCTACCAGCCTGAAGAACTCCCCTACGAGGTCGTCGCCGATGATCTTCGATACTGCCTCGGAGAGCGCATCCACATCCACGCCCATCTCGTCCTTGTACATGTTCATGAAGAAGTCCACACCGCTGCCAGATATCTGAGGATCAAAGTAGGACTGCTTTGAAGGATCGTAGTTCAGCGTCTCCAGTATTATCTCGGGACCTAGGTTGGAGCCTATACTCTGCTTTCTCCACTCCACGAGGAGGGGGGATAGGTTTAGTGGTTGCCTGTTCCAGACGTCGTAGAACTTCTTCAGAATCTCCGCAGTCTTGTCTGGATTCTTATCGATCTTACCGAGGAATACGATCTGGTTGAGCGCCACCGCAGCTTGCCATTCGCCGTCGGGGAACGCTTCCGCCGTAATCTTCTTCAGCATCTCCACGGCGTCCTTGTTTCCCATAATTTTGGTTATGGCGTTAACGTGGGGCTGAATCCACTTCCTCGTCTCCTCTGCACCTACGTTCTTCCCTGTCTCGCGCCAGAGAGAAGTAATCGCCTTCACAGATTCCTGGATATTTCCCTCGTCCATGTGAATAAAACGTAGTGCCGAAATTAAAACGTTCCTAAGTCGTGTTACCCTTCTTCGGGAGTAACAACGCCTTTTTATCTTCGCCGCACATATATTAACATGGAGTTTCGCATACTCGCCGACACGTTCCGTCGTCTCGAGGAGACATCCGCGCGCCTCGAGATGATGGAGATTCTCGCATCCCTTCTCTCAAGGGCAGATGCATCTAACGTCGACAAGATCATATACCTCCTCCAAGGGAGGGTTGCAGCACCCTACACGGGTATTGAACTGGGCATCGGCGAGAAACTAGCCATCCAGGCGATTGCACGTGCATATGGCGTCAATGCCGACGAGGTAGAGCGATTGTATAAGGAACTGGGGGATCTTGGTCTTGTTGCCGAAAAGCTGTCCGCTAACAAGAAGCAGATGACCCTCTTCTCCCAGAAACTGACCGTCGAACGTGTCTACGACAACTTCTACCGCATTGCAACCGCCTCAGGCTCCGGATCCCAGGAACTGAAACTCCGCCTCCTCATCGATCTCCTTAACGACGCTGGGCCGCTCGAGGCGAGGTACATCGTCCGTATTCCTCTGGGTAAACTGCGTCTCGGTGTTGGCGATGCGACAATCCTTGAGGCACTTGCCATAGCAAAGACGGGCTCTCGTGAGTTCAAGGAGGCCTTGGAGCGTGCATACAATCTCTGCTCCGATCTCGGCTACGTCGCGCGGGTTCTCTACGAGAATGGCCCCGACGCGATCAGGAATTTCCGCATCGTTGTTGGCATTCCCATTCGTCCTGCCCTTGCCCAGCGGGCCCAGTCGGCAGATGAGATCATCGCCCGTCTTGGAACGTGCGCTGCCGAGGCGAAGTATGATGGTTTCCGCTGCCAGATCCACAAGAAGGGCGACAAGGTATGGATCTTCTCCCGTCGTCTCGAGAACATGACGGGCATGTTCCCTGAACTCGTGGAGGGAACGATAAAACAATTCGACGCGGAGGAGGCCATATTTGAGGGAGAGGCCATCGCATACAACGAGGAGACAGGCGAGTTTTATCCCTTCCAGATGACCATACAGCGGAAGCGCAAGTATGGCATAAGCAAGGCGGCGGAGGAATTCCCACTCAAACT
>CAYZOD010000012.1:0-11174 GCA_964480165.1 uncultured archaeon | reverse complement strand
TTTCTTCTTTGGATACTTCTTTTGCATGTGCCTTTACTTTGGAAACCCCAATAATCTTTCCATTTACATCATGTACTATAGCATCCCCGGGCTTTAGAACGCCGAGAACTCCGTACGTACCGTTAAAGTACTTTTCATCTGCTGGGGTCCAAAGGATGCGTCCTACGTGATTATCCACGTAGGGTTTTCCAGGAGGTTTTGTTATCTCTAGGAATACTCTGCGTGCACTCTGTGGCGCATTTTTCAAAAAGGGTGTAGGCATTTCGCCCTTCTCAGATATTTCAGCCAATGTTTTCCACCTCTGGCACCATTTTTAAATAGCCGACGCCCTTGAGTTTGATCTTGTCTTTATCTAATAATGCATCCAGCTCAAATATATGCTTCTGTTTTGTTGTGTCGAAGAATATGCTTCGCTGTCCGGGATATAACACTACTGCGAATTTCGCGTTTAGCGCATCTCTGTACGTGTGCATTTTGTAAATATCTTCAACTTTTGCCCACATCTCTTGGTTACCGTGTTCTGCTTTTTCGTTTTCTGCATCAAAGCTTTCAGCTTCCGTCATTTTGCTTATGACGTCTAATTTGAATTTTGCATCAAACACTCCTAGCAGCTGTGAATTTCCTTTGTATGGGGGCCCGTCGAATAGTGCGAAATCCGGTCTTAATGTTACGGAATAGCTCCATTTTTTGGGACCTAACTTCTTATTGTAGTATAGTCTCCACCCGTTCTCAAACCGGGCATACACGTCGCCCTTTTCGGACAATTCGCCAGCAGGCGTTATTCTGATAATGATGTGTGCCTTTCCGAGAATCTTTTCGAGTTTTTCGATCAGTTTGAAGTAGCACCAATACTCATAGAGCTTCGCAATATCTTTGTTGTAGATAGCGTTTTCCAGGTCTCCGAAGAACGGTACATATGCAGTGAATTCTCGGTACAGCTCCAGAAGATCGCGGTAGCCGTCTCCTTTTAGAAGCGTCTGGGATGTGAATGGGAATGCAGTCATGTTACCTATTTCCGCCCAAAATGATGCACTTTCTATGAATTCAAGTGTTTCAAGAACTTCTAAGACCGATTCGGCGCCGGGAGCGGTTTTTTCAAAAGTTTCAACTGCTCTTGCACCCCACGTAATAAGGAGTTGTAGGAAATGCTTCACGAACCGGTTTTCAGGGACATCGAAGCTTTCATGCTTCTTGAAACTGCGTACTTTTCTAGGAATATATCCTCGGAGTTCTTTTGCCAGCGTATTGCTACTTCCTGAGCGAACTAAGTATTCTGGATGTTCTGCAATGGATATTACCGTTTCCGGACCTACTTCGCTAACTTCGAATGGCTCAAGCCATGCCTCCTCGACTACTAATTTGCGTTTCAAGCGTCTCAACGTATTTTCAAATGCTGATTCTATGCGCTCCTTATTTGAGCGCAAGTAATGATACGCGAAGAGTGTGCTTATTTCGTGATCACTTTCTTCTACTGCAAATTCGGTAGGCGAATAAAGCGTAAAATTGAGTTGGGCCGATATCCGCGCTATATCATCAGTCATCTTTTGGAGAATTGCTCCAAATTTCCTGATAACCCTTTCAACGGCGCGAGCGGCTTCATCCACGCTGTTTATTCCGCTTAGATGTATTGTTTCCCCACCTACTGGTATTTCTCCTATTTTTTCTGAAAGCACAATAATCGGGATCTGGCATCTCTTTCCGTCTCGCCTTTTGATTGTTAATGTGGATTTTCCCACGTAGTTCTTGAAGCTGAATATATATGTGCCATCCCTAGTGGGACTCTGCTGGATACTTTGCAGGCCTTCAATTTCAATTTCGGCATCTTCCGCCGTTATTTCGTATGTTTTCCACTCAAAAAGGATTAGCTCGTTGTTGTCTTGCAAGTATGCCCAGTATCCATCATCAACTGCGCCTATTTTGAGTGATGTGGTGTGCGGAGGCTCCGCGACTTTTGTATCAATACACTTGATTGTCACTACGCCGCACCTGAATTATTTTGGGTCTTGTTGTTGATAAGCTTTTCAGAAGATGTTTGTTTGCTGCTCAACGCTTTTTGAGCTTTTGTTGCCTGCGTTGGTTTCGCTTATACCTCTTGTCCGGTAGTATGCGGTGCATTGCTGTTTTTGCATGGCGCGAATTCTGATTTTTATTCGTTTCTATGTTATCTTGTTTTGCTTTTATGGGGCCGTGGTGTAGCCTGGCCTAGCATTCAGGCTTGGGGTGCCTGAGATCCCGGGTTCGAATCCCGGCGGCCCCACTTCTACGTAATTCTCCTCGGCCTTTGTGAGAATTTGAGCGTTGGAAACTGCACTTCCGCCCAAGAACTCGGCAAGGCGCAGTTCAAGAAATGCGGATAGGTTGAGTCCACTCTTCCGAGCTTCTTGCAGCAAGTCCTCGCGAATTCTAACCGTCACGTTCCGCTTTCGCGGTCGTTCGTTAGGGGTCACAGGCCTCGCCTTCGTGCAATGCACGTGTGGTGCATTACAACCACTTCCATAGCGCAATCGCGTACGTTATTAAGAGAATTGCAAATACCTGGGCACCGACAACCATTCCTCCAAATATCGAAAGCACTTCCAATTCAAGGACAATGAAAAGTATCAAACCGCTTGCTGACAGAAACAGCGTGGCGCCAACGCGTGACCGTTTAAATAAGGCGTACGATACGGCTACCACGACAATTATCGCGAGCAGGATAATAATGTTGCGAATCAGAGAAAGCAAAGCACTCACATCGATACTGATACTTGCTTTTTCCAATCTAAAGTCAAAGTGATACCCAAGCTCTGAGAGAATTCCGTAGATCATGTATGCAATTATCGCGAGCAGTGCAGCTGCGATTATAAGCGCGAGGACTTTGCGAGATTCCATAATGATTCTGTCTATTTTCTTCTTTTTCTCCGTTTCTGTTATTGTGAATTTTGGCGATTTCTTAAAACTATCATGCTGGCTGTTTTTAGCATTCCGATTTTGATAGGTTTTTAACCATTCCCTCTCCCTTCGTAGCGAGGGGCATCGAGGGCGTCCGCCCAGTGCCCAGCAGGAGGTGTTTGTGTGGCTGAGAAGGCAAAGGCGAAGAAGGCAAAGGCAGAAGGTTTGCTCGTTCCCGTTGAGCAGTATCTCTCGGCGGGCATTCACATCGGAACGATCTTCCGAACGGGCTTCATGCGCAAGTACATATTCAAGACCCGTCCGGACCGTCTGAACCTCATTGATATCCAGAAGATTGACTACAAGATCCGCATGGCCGCGAAGTTCCTCGCGCACTACGAGCCGGCGGACATCCTGGTCGTCGCCCGTAGGAAGTATGCGCAGAATGCGGCCAAGAAGTTCGCAGAGGTCATCGGCGCGAAGGCCATCGTGGGTCGTTTCGTCCCTGGAACACTGACGAACCCCGAGGCGAAGGAATTCATCGAGCCGTCCGTTGTGGTTGTCTCCGATCCCATTGCGGACCGCGAGGCCATAAGCGAGGCGGCCAAGGTGAGGATTCCCGTTGTTGCCATCTGCAACACCAATAACACCACTCAGAACATCGACATCGTCATTCCCGGCAACAACCGCGGCAAGAAGGCCATCGCCCTCATTTACTGGCTCCTCGCGCGGGAGTACCTCATCAACCGTGGCGTGATCAAATCCGCTGACGAGTTCAACGTCCCGCTCGAGGAGTTCGAGGGTGGTCGGCGTTGAGGCGGTTCCCGGCCGTTGCCGGGCTCTTCTATCCTTCTTCTCCTGATGAACTCGCAGAGATGATCGACTCTTTCCTTTCTTCCGTTCCTGAGTATCCGAAGAGGGACTACGTGGCTGCAGTGGTTCCCCATGCTGGTTATATCTACTCCGGTCCGATCGCTGCCCACGTCTACAAGGCCATTTCGTCTCTTTCGCCTGAACACATCGTTATCGCAGGGCCGAACCACACTGGTTACGGTGCTGCCGTTTCCGTGTGGCCGGAGGGCGTCTGGGAGACGCCGCTTGGCGACGTGCCCATCGACGTGGATGCAGTAGAGTATATCCTTGACCACTCTTCCTTTGCCGTGGCCGATACGGAGGCGCACCACTACGAGCATTCCGTGGAGGTGCAATTGCCCTTCCTTCAGCGCATATATGAATCCTTCTCCTTCGTGCCGATAACGATGATGTACCAGGCACCGGACGCCGCAACGGATCTCGCTCGTTCCCTGCCTCCCGGAACGCTCTTCCTCGCGTCGTCTGATTTTTCGCACTACGTTCCTGCGGACGTCGGGAAGGAGAAGGACCTGAAAGCGATTCAACACATCCTTGATCTTGACGTGGAGGGGTTCTACGATTACGTAATCAGTAACGATGTATCTGCCTGCGGTATTGGCCCCATAATGACTGCAATGGAATATGCGCGCCGTCTGGGTGCTAAAGCGGAGCTTCTTGCCTTCGGTAACAGCGGCGACGTGACAGGGGACTACGACAACGTTGTGGACTACGCGGCCATCGTCTTCTACAAGGATTAAATATTCCCTCTTCTTTCTCCTTACGTGGAACTGGAACTCGCAGAGTACGCTCGGCGACATGCACTCCATCTTCTATCCCTCGTCGATTCCAAGTCCCTGCGGCCAATGGACGCCGCCCGTATATACCGTAACGGAGTTCGCGAACAACTGAAGCGTTTGGGTGGCGGTGACGACATCTACTCCCGACAGTATTACAACTATGCCCTTATGAAGGGGCTCTCTGATGCCCTCGATCACTACAGGATGCAGACCCTCATAGAGGACTATCTGAACCTCTTCGGCAAGGCACCTTCCTCCGCGGAGGCAAATATCATCGCATCTGCCATTGCACGTGTTCATCTGGATCCGCGGTTGAAGGGGGCGCTCAAGGACCTCGCCAGGCGCCACGAGCGCGTGATCCGATTTCTTTCACACGCGTCGGTTATAGATCCGCGCCCCATTTCTGCCGTTTCGCTTGCTATTGATCAGCTGAATCGTCACGGTTCTGTTAAGGCAATTCCCGACGAGAAGATGCGTGACATCGCTACATATGTTTTGAACGATCTTAACGACGTCGCCACACCTTCCGACCTTCTTATACACACGTGGAAGGAATTTTCCGATAAGATGGAAGGAATGATAGTAAATTACCAGCGGATTCTTGCCATTTTGAGGGCGGAACAGACGCTGCGCTCTGAAATGGGCAAAGATAATCTCTCCGCCAACTTGCAGAGGATGCTGGGGGAGCTGGGGGAAGACAGCGCATCGTCTTTCACAGGTACGGTGATAAAGCATTTCAACAGGGCGATATATGACTTGGAGGGCAAGATCTATCACAACCATGGGCCTGCCCATGTTTATTACAACCGTGTGGAGCCCGCTTTGAGGGCGTATAGAGCGGCATTCTCTGCGCTGACGGGTCAGGTAATGGATATATCCGAAGCAGAGGAGGATCTGGATGCGTATCGCCGTGCGTTTGTCGAGCGTGTGAATCTTCCCGACGATCATGAGCATGCACTCCTTCTTGACTCAGCACTTCATGCCTTCATGATGGCCTATGGTGATAACGGCAGACGGATCTACTTCGAACTGGCAAAGATCCACGGGAAAGATCCTCTGAATGTGTTGGGTGAGGGCAATGAAAAGGATAAGTGATCACGTCTTTGCGATTCCCGTCGTTGATAACGAGACAGATCTCTTTGAATCCCTCTGGCCGCTGGATGAGGGAGTGAACTACAACTCATACGTGGTGATAGGCTCAGAGGGCGCGGCGATCGTCGATACTGTTCATGAGAACTTCTTCGACGAGTATCTGGAAGCGTTGAAAGAGATCGTAGATCTTGAGAATGTGAAGTATGTTGTTGTCAACCACGTGGAGCCGGATCACTCCTCTTCTCTTCGACTACTTCTGGAGCATCTACAAAACGCCAAGGTCGTTATATCCAAGACCGGTGCAACTCTGTTCAATCTTCCCGGCGAGGTTCTTCCCGTGGAAGAGGGCAATGAGATATCCCTCGGAGACGTTACTCTCCGCTTCCTCATGACCCCATGGACCCACTGGCCGGAGACCATGGTTACCTACGTCCCGGAGGATGGCGTGGTTTTCACCTGCGATCTTTTCGGGGCGTACGGTGCTTATCCGAACTTGGGGGCAGAGGATCAGGACGGATATCTTCTAGAGGCGCGCCGCTACTACGTCACAGTTCTTTCCAAATATGCCAAGTTTGTAAATTCTGCCACGGCGAAGATTCGATCCCTAAATCCGAAGATACTTGCTCCCGGCCACGGTATTGTTTATTCTGGTGATTCCCTAGTTCAAATACTGGATCTTTACAGTGACTGGAGTTCGGGCCATCGGGAGGGACGTGCCCTTATTCTCTACGGTTCCATGTATGGATCCGTGTATGATAAGGTGCATACGCTCCTCCACCTTCTCGAGGCGGAGGGTGTAGAGGTCGATGCCCTGGATCTCTCCCGCGAGGACTGGTCCTACGCCATGACCTTTGTCCTCGGTGCTGACGTTGTGGTTATCGCCTATCCGACCTACGATGCCGACGTCTTCCCCCCTGTAAAGTATTTCCTCCAGACGGTCCTGGACAAAGGGCTGCTCGACGGAAGGGCTTTGTACGTAATCGAGGCGCACGGCTGGTCATCCTCTGAGCAGAAGATCCGTGCACTTCTTGACGGCAAGGATATCCGAAGAGTTCTTTCTTTCAGCCAGAAGCAGCCGTTGAAGATCTCCGATCTTGAGAATCTCGCCGCCGAGATCGCCGCCATTCTTGGTGGATCCGAACAGACTTGAGCGCGCCACGCAGATCGTTCTCAGGGACGTATTTCAGTTCTTTCAACTTCTCTTCGAGTTCGTCTGGACCTACGCCTCGCTCCAGGAGCCACACCGTTATCCTCGAGAGGTTTCGCGGTCTTCTCGTGAGTTTCCCCCTCTCGAAGTCCAGTATCTTCACGCCCTTCTCCTGCACGATCACGTGGTACTGTGGGTGTCTTAGCTCCTTATGTTCTATGCCTGCCCGCGAAAGCTCTGCCGCTGCCTTTACGAGGTAATCTAAACTGGATTTAAGTTTTGATTTTGCAAGTATTGTTCCGTGCGTTGTTTTCCGCAATAATACTGGCCCCGCGAGTATTGGCAGATCTGAAAGTCCGTGGAGGAATGCCTTCCATGTGAGAACGAACTCCCAGAAGATCTTCCGCAGATTCCAGTCGTGCCGATACTTGAAAACGAGCAGTGGAGTAATGATGACGATGTTCCTAGAGTTCTTCTTGACGATCATTCTATTTCCCTCCACTGGACTGTATTTCTCGCCCATGCTGCAATAACGCGTCCGTCCCTGAATGGCCGTTCGTACCGTATTTCCCTCGCAGTTATCTCTGCGTGATTTATCGCAATCTCTCCGTTGTTGCTCGTGACGACGAAGTCCGCGGCCACGTTTCTCCCCAGGTAGTGCGGGACCGCTTTGTACGTTCCCATCTTTCTTCTTACAATGTTTTCCCAGCGTCTTCTCCCTCCGGAGGCCGCCTTCGCCTCCATTACAAGGATCCCGTCATCTTTTACTCCCACTGCATCCATTTCCACAACGGTTATACCGTAATCGCGGCGTGCGCGGATCTTCGTTCTGATCGGATCTGGGTAGGGAGTTGGAACCGTTATCTCCACGTTTCTCGCAATGTAATCTGGACCTCTCGCGAGGGACCATGCATATGCTGCCAACGTTTCCTGCACGGTGTTGGATATTACTCCTTCCCGTCCTTCTAATTCTTTCTCCAAGACGTCCACGATCCGGTTATCGGCGCGGGAGTATGCTCTGACAGGAATCCCCCTTATTCTCCCCATTCTCCTTCTTGCTTTCTTGGACCACGGCGGTATGAGGACGTTAAGACGATAATTGCCCATTGGGAAGATCAGAACAAGGGGATCGTGGTTCCACCCCCTTCCATTTACGTCTTGCTGGATGGTTGAGATCGATCGAATAGCATCAACAATAAGGGCGCTTCCCTCGTATCTGAAGAACGTGATTGAGTACGCTTCTTTGACAACATGCGTTACCCGCTCCGGAATCCAGTTGTGGTCCTCTGATATCCTTGCTAGACGTTCTACCGCCTCCGATACATCCTCAAGGGTTGCCATTGCATCACCACAGTGGCTCGTGGAACGATCTTATGAGTATCTTGCCCATATGCGGCCACACCGCGTGTGCTTTTAGCCGTTCAAATGGATGGGGTTTCTGGTACCCGTCTTTCTTTGGCGCGGGTTTGAGGGTTATCAGGGCACGGTTTGCGAGGTTCGTTGCGTCCTCCTCGCTGTTGGCGACTACCACGAAGTGTGGCCGGAGCCTGTTGGGGTGATCAATCAGCATCTGGAGCAGATACTCCATTGCTGGCGTCATTGAGATTGCTTTTCTGCGAACGATTCTATCCCAGTCCTGCATTGTTCGTATGCCCACGCTCTTTACCTCTATCGGATGAACGTTCTTGCCATCTGTTGCAAGCCCGTCGAATTCCGTTACGACGCTTCCGAACTGTCGAAGGTATTTGGGGTTACGTGGGTTTGGAACTACAAGATACACATTTTTTGCAATTTTCACGCGAGGGCTTTCTCTTTTTATTTCCTGGATGAGCGCCGAAATCCCTACCGATTCGTGGATATTCCCACCTGTTACCACGTGTGCCGGCATGGCTCGCTGTTCGATAGCGTCTTCCAAGGGCTTCTTGAACACGAGGTCTTTTTTTGAGAATGCTGCTACGGGCAACACGGCGTTGCCAACCCGTATGTATGCCCTTATCCTGCTCATCACTCTTTTTGCCTTCTCGGGGTTCATGTTTTCGATATAGTTCACCGAAGGGCTTAGGTGGAGCCAGGGCGGCAGGAGTACTGCTAAACGGAAAGGATAGTGTGCGAAATCCTCTACGGGGGACATGACAAACTGGAGGACCACCGGCTTTGGCACTATCGTGTTCTTAGCGGCCAATTCCACTATTCTGTGCTGAACATCGTGTATTGCCCCAATTGCTGAGATGATTCTCTGTTCATCGGTGACCTCCGTTCGCGGGACTGCATAAAACACGTGGTACTTTCTCCTGCGGTGAACACTTTTGCCAATCTCCCATCCGTATTTCCCGATTTCCTCGCGAATGATCTTCCTTGTTCTTCTGGCAGAGAGTTCTTCCACGGATAGAATACGAATTTCTTGTATAAATGTGCGCCGGCGGAGGGACAGGGGATCACACTTCACCCCTGCCGGTCTACCGGCGCTATCTACCATGAAATGGTGTGAGGGTCGGGGCCGGGATTTGAAGGCCAGATGCTCTGGCCGGACGCGCCCTGTCTTCGCTACCGCTCGACAGGCCATTGTGCGGTCAGCCGAGCGTAGCGAGTGCTGGCCCCGCGATCGCAGCTAAATGAAATGTGCGGAGAGAGGGTCGGGGCCGGGATTTGAACCCGGGCTACGGGATCCACAGTCCCGTGTGCTAACCAGGCTACACTACCCCGACCAGGGCAGTAATTCTTCTGGGACGTTGGCTTTAAATGGCTTATTTAAATCTCTGCAACGAAATATCTACGTGAGGGCAGACCTTCATACGCATACATGGTATTCTCCTGACGGCATGATGCGCCCCGAGACGCTTCTCCGGATCGCCCGGAAGCGGAAGCTCGGTGCCATCGCGATTACGGATCACAACCGCCTGACCGTCGTGAAGAGCGATGATATCATCGTTATTCCCGGCGAGGAGATCATGACCACTCACGGCGAGATCATAGGGCTTGGGCTGAGCGAGGAGATTCCAAAGGGGTTGTCGCCGGAGGAGACCATCGATCGTATCCGCGAACAGGGCGGCGTTGTTGTTATTCCGCATCCCTTTGACAGTGTTCGGAAGAGAACAGCCCTTCTTCTGAACTACGAATTGAAGACGAGGAAGAAGTTTGCCGTGGAGGTGCTCAACGCGCGCTACCTTTCCTGGAAGCCTTACGAGAAAGCGGTGGCCTTTGCAATATCAAAGAAGGCCCCCATGCTTGGATCGTCCGATGCGCACACGCCATGGGAGGTGGGAAACGCATACACGTTTATGCACTACTGTGAGGACGTGGAATGCGTTCTAAATAGGATAAAGAAGGGGGAGGTCGTTCCAAAGGGGCATCTGTCGAACCCGCTCGTCCACGGCTTTTCTCCCGTAAACCGGGCGATCCACGCGCTGCATCTCATGCCCTTGTGACGCGGATCGTGTGGGTTCCGCCTTCCCTTGCCACATTTGCCCCTACGATTGCTGCCCCCCCTTTCACGCGATTTTCTCGCTTCAATTCCTCGACCACGTGCATGAACGTCGTGACGGATATGGGATCGTCACTTATCTTCGTCTCCACGCCGTAGAGAATCTGCAATTTTCTCAGAAGGCGGGGATTGTCGGAAACGGCGATGATCTTTGCTCTCGGCCGAAAACGAGCTATCTTCCTGGGGGATCTACCCGTGCTCGTCGGGGTTATGATGAAGCGGGCGTCCATGCGCTCGACGAGTTTTATGGCTGACAGTGCCACCGCGTCTGCATCGTCCTCGTATGCCACGTCCTCCCTCTGGTATACGTCGTCCTGGTTTGCAAGTATAATCCGTGAGAGCGTCTCCACGACCCTTATTGGGTGTTTTCCGACAGCTGTCTCGTTGGACACCATCAACGCGGATGCCCCGTCGAGAACGGCGTTCGCCACATCAGACACTTCGGCGCGGGTGGGGAACGGGTTCTCCACCATGCTCGTTAGCATCTGGGTTGCTACCACGACGGGCTTCCCAAGGTCCCTTGCCAGTTCTATGAGCTCTTTCTGAACGGCAGGAACACGTTCGACGGGGATCTCCACGCCTAGGTCGCCGCGGGCCACGACAATGCCATCCGCGACTTTCAGGATCTTCTCCGCGTTTTCAACGCCTAGCTTCGATTCTATCTTCGCGAAGACCCACGCATCGGATCCGTTCTTTCCGAGGAATTTCTTGACAGACATGATGTCCTCCGGCCGGCTCACGAAGCTCGCGAAGAATATATCGACATCGTTCTTGATCCCCCACAGCATATCCCTCTTGTCCTTCTCCGTCGGCAGGTCGTAGTCGATGTCCGCGCCAGGAATGTTGACGCTCTTCCCGTTCTTTATTTCTCCGCCGACAATCACCGTTGCCTCGATCTCCTTGCCCTTTATCTCCTCCACCTCGAGCTGAACCT
>CAYZOD010000011.1:0-11183 GCA_964480165.1 uncultured archaeon | reverse complement strand
AGCGCGTCGGGTTTCGGACCCGAAGGTCGGGGGTTCGAATCCCCCCGGGCCCGCTCCCCGCACATCTCAGCGTATCCTTGTCTGGCCGCACACTTCGCGTACATGACCCAGAAGAAAGCGAGGAATGTGTGCACCGTGCAGCCTGGCTTCCATGACATATCTACACCCCAATTCAAGCGATGATTTCTCACGTGAGTCAAGAAGCAAGTATACGCTGGCAAGAAGATACGCAGCTCGAGGATCACGGGTCACCGAAAACTTTCGGTAGCGTGCGTTGAAAATTGAGCGGGCGGGATCGAGGATCACTCCATTACAGCGAACGGAGGCGTGCGTTCCTCTGTAAAAATACGGCATGTCAAGATACTCTGCGGGATAGCCAGCAGAACGGAGTGCCTGCATAAGAAGAAGGGACAGTTCGAAGCAGTGTCCCCCACCCCGCTTCAGCGTTTCACGGGGTGTGCGAATGGGCAAATGGTGTTCAGCAGTATGTGCGTCGTAACGTAGACCAAGAACACCACCAACGCGAAAATACTCAAATATCTCGCGAACGGAGAGGCCGAATAGTTCCCGCCGTAGGGATGGAGGGATGCTAAGATCAATGTCCACAAGCAAAGAATGCGTTGACAATATATAGAGGTGATAGCCCCGCCCGGATTCGAAGGTCAGATGCTCTGCCCTAACGCCGCCCTGCACGCGCTCGCTCTGCTCGCTTGGCAGGCCATCAGAAGAACGCATAATTGGGGGTCGGAGACCCCCAGTTAGCTTCGCGGCTCAATGAAATGGGCAATGATAGCCCCGCCCGGATTCGAACCGGGGTCTCGGGATCCAGAGTCCCGAATGCTTGGCCGCTACACCACGGGGCTACGTCCCACTTCGCCCCGGAGCATCCAGCGAAGCTGTTTGCCACGGGGCTCTCTTCGTGCGCATCACGCGCGGGCCAAGCATAAACCTATCGTAGAGAAAACGTTAAAACCCTACTTCATGAGCCAGCGGATGTAGAGGATAACGATAGCGGGCGACGCGAACCAGAAGAGAAGATGAAGGAGATCGAAAGCAAAGATCGATTCAGAGAGACCGATCAGTGCGTATATGCGGAAGAGGTTCAGGATGTAAAGGAAGAGGGAACCGAATACGGCAGCACGGATTTTGTGAGAGCGGTCAATGGGGAGAACGAGGAGAAGGGAGAGGAGAAGAACGATAGAGACGATACCTGTGCACTCAGGGACGATCTCGTACTCGTTGTAGCCGCAGACGATGGCGTTACCATTGACCGGGCAGCCGACCATTGCAGCGACGATGGTAGCAGTGGGGTGTTGGAGGAGGTAACCGAGGGTGAAACGCAGCACTGCGTAGAGGAGAAGGAAGTATGCGACGAATCGGAGGTAGTCACCACGGTTCATTCTTAACACCGATCAGGTAGCCGATGATGTTCGCAACACGATGTATGATCGGGGTGATTATGATGATCAGCGCCGTCTCCTGGGCGGTGAAGGGACCTGCGAGCATCAAGGCACCGAGAATGAAGTCCAGTTGGTCCAGAACTGGCGCCGGAGATCCTCGGGGCAGATCGAGGCGACGCTTGGCAAAGGATCCCACCATATCGCCAAGGAGTGCGCCCAAGGCGATAAGAACGGGGTTGTAATGAAGGTTGAAGAGAGGGAAGATCAGATATCCTGAAAGCGCGCCGAGGGTGGTCCCTATGATGATTCCCTCAAACGTCTTTCCGTCGCCGAGGATCCTCCTTCCATCCACCCATTTCCTGCCGAAATCGACGGGATGGCGCTTCCAGGGGAGAAACTTGGAGAACGTGGCGGTGGAATTCGCGATATATGCGGGAATTACCCAGAGAAGAAAGGAGAGATTCATGCGGTCGCCTCTGCAACCGCTTCCTGCTTCGGCTCGGAGAGAACCCGAACCTTTGCAACCTCTGTGCGGCGCACCGGGGCGATCTTGTTCGCCTCGGCGGCGATCTTCTGCATGAGATCGCCTATGATGAACTCCTTCATGAGTTCGTCTTTGCCCAGCTTCTTTGCACGGTCCTCGATTATTTCCTGCATGATCTTCCTGATCGCGGTCTTCTGGGGGTTGGATATCTTGACCGCTGTCCAGGTAATCGCCTTGACGTGGAGAACTGCACCGTCGCGCGTTGTTACGTCGAAGACGTGCTCCACCTTGGAGGAGTGGCGACGGGTCAGACGCTTGATGAACGCACGGTCTAGTTCGTAGCCCACAAATTTTGTCCTCGCCTCAGAACCGACGACCTGAACGATCTGGAACTTGACGAGATACTGTGCGTGACCGATGGATCCTGTGAGCATGGAAGCGGGGATCTCGACGGTCCTGCCGTAGAGCAACTTTTCCTCCGATGCGGCGGTCTCGCCTACCTCACGCTCGTCCCATATGCGCGGGGCGATGATCTTGAACCAACGCTTGAGCTTCCAGGGGTCAACAGCCCTTACGCGCTTTGCCATTCAACCACCTTCTTATCTGCCTTCTTCAGCACTTCTTCCGTGTCACCCTCGATGATCACGACTTCACCGCTGTGGAAGAGGGTGAGGCGCATTACCTCACCAGTACGGCCACCGTCTCAGGCGAGTACTTCCAGTTGGCGGGGAGTTCTCCCTTCGCCTTGTAGTACTTCACGAGACGGCGGATCTTGGACTCCACGCGCGCCAGCGCAACCTTGTTGTGCATGTCCTTGCGGTTCTTCTCGAGGTGCTTGCGGATGCGCATGGCGCGGCGGATGAGGTTCATGAGATCCTCGGGGATCTGGGGAGCGAGGTCGTGCTCCCTCAAGATCTGTTTGATCTTCTTACCAGTGATGGCCTTGACGGAAGGAATTCCATACTGATCGCGGAGGATCTGGCCGATCATGGCCTGGGAGTAACCCTTCTTTGCGAGTTCGACGACGAGGTTCTCAACATCCTCTGGCTTGGCAGTGACCCAGCTAGGCGGAACCTTCGTGGGCGGGCGCTTGGAGCCCGACTTGCCCTTCCTGCGTGCGTGCATGCGTGCCATGTACTCTCCCCTCAGAAAGAAGTCATAATCAGGAAGTAGCGTAGGTTATAAAATGCTTACCATTAAAGAGCAGGATTTCTGACGTGGCGTAACGCCATGCGAATATCCTCCAGAGAGACATCAACTCTATATTTTTGCCTTATCTCAGAGTATGCCGCATCCATAGATTTAGTGCGAACATAGCTTGAGTAAAAATCGTGTAAAGTCGCATAGTAGTGCCGATCAATAGGCGTAGGTTTGCGATTATACAAAAAGAAGGGGTCTTCGACATAAAAGCCAATCCCACGAGAAATGCTATACTCAAAGAGTTGTCGCAGAATACTAAGACGGTACTTCGGGTTTGGTAAGTATGCGCCAGCGTGCTTCTCAGACTTGTCATAATAGGACAAAATGTCAGTGAGACGACCGGAACTAATCTCATCGCGCAGTACCCGCAGGGTAAATGGATTCAGACGCAAGAATCCTGCATAAACGTTCTTTACGCCACGCTGAGAAATATCACGAATAAGTTCCTTAAGAAACAAGGGATCATCATTAACGGTGGGGATAATTGGCAAAATTGCAACCCGTACGTTTGTTTTTTGAGAAATTTGCTCAATGGGATCAAGTAGAGAACTAGACGCGGGCGAATTTGGCTCAAAAATGCGCTTATCTGCACCACGAATGCCAGTAAATGTAAAAATCACCTCCGAACGATCTTTACTCAAAAGATCCAGATCTCTCACTACAAGTGGAGACCTCGTATATATTGAAAAGGGGTGCTTATGCCTGTTGAGAACCTGCAGAATACGCCTAGTCACCTGATACCGCGACTCTAACCCATTATATGGATCGGTAACACTGCCTATCCATAAAACACTACCGTCAGTACGTCCTCTCCTAAGCTCTTTATCTAAAATCACATCCAAATTCTGCTTAACACCGATAACATGACAGAAGTCCTTGTGAGTGTCGTGAATTTTAGAAAATTTCGTAATAAATCGCGCGTAGCAATACTTGCAACAATGTGGGCAGCCAAGATATGGATTTACGGAGTATCGCGTCGGCAATCCTTTGATAAAAGCATCAATTCCTCCCTTTGAGGAAGATATTGCAGATTTTGCTTCAATCTCGACCGTACGCAACGATATCACCCACATATTTCCTAGTAATACAAGAGTGGAAATCCGTTGAGAGAGATAATGCTGAAAGAAAATACGATCTGCGCGATAGGATCTGGTAAAGCGGAGTATCATATATATTTCCAAGGTAATTCCACGGGAAGGGTTTTCCATTCGAGGAAATCCCCCAAGGGCATAAAACAACATCACCATTTGGGAGAATTCCAATCTGGTGAGGAATCTCGCATTTTTTTAGGGCGATCCCTGCATGCTGATACACAGAACGATGAACATTGATTACAGCACGGGGCAAAATACTACGAATCCGGGGAATAGCATATCTCAGGAAAGATATAACTTCATCTCGCGGAGGTATTAAATCTAAGAAAAAACCTCTGCCGACAGGATAATAAAGTATGAAATCCCACTCAAAATGCGATCCGCCAGAGATAGAACTCAAGTAATTTGCCAATTGGGTAACAAACTTAATATTATCTTTACGTAAAACAGTAACTACCGTGGGTCGTATTCCGCTCTGAAACAAACGCTCAACAAGACCTGCATTAAGCAAGTTATATTCGTTGCCCCTGTGGACATCGTCAAAGCTGGGGTCTGCATCAATCGTAAGTTCCACGGAAAAAGAATCTGGAAAAGTATCCCAAAGCCTACGTATCACCCGAAATTTAGAATCCGGGGAAAAACCCGTCGTAGAAACACTACAGCGTGTATCTCTACCATTACTTAGCCAAGACTCGCATACTTTTTCGGAAACACGTGCGGCCGAACCATATATTGGATCCCCCCCCACTAACATCTATAGTTGAGAAATTCGGAAATATTCTTCTTAGTTCAGAAAGAAAATCTATAACTAAGTCCGGGTCTATTAATCTGCCATCGGTGTTGCTAGCGTTAAGAAGACAAAAACTGCAAGAAAAGGGGCAATGGGATGTCACGTTTATTATCGCTTCATGGATATCAAACCTAGTAGCCATCAAAAATATTTATGTCCAGGATTATAAATACCTCGCCCGGCGTTTGACCTCTTCGAATCGTTTCCATACAAGAGGCGCCTCGGAGAATGATGAGTACCCATCCACGAGGGCTGCCCACCCTTCCTCAGCGATGTCCGAATGCGTGGCGATGAAGGACTTTTCAAAACAGACGAGATCCACCGCGAAGTCTTCAATGGATCTGCTCACCGCACCGAGCCCGAAATCAATGAAGTAAATACCTTTTTCGGAGAGGATTATGTTCGAGGTGGTTAAATCACCGTGGACGATGCCGTTCGAATGCAAATGAGCGATGTTCTCACCAATATCTCGCATGAGCGAAACGTCCCCCGTTCGTAGGAGGTATTCCTTAGCTCGCTCGCCGGATACGTACTCCATGACGATCTCCATGCGCTTGTCATCGACGTTATATACTTCAGGCGTCAGAACACCGGCACGGCGTGCTCTCTCCAACAGTCGTGCTTCGCGACGCGTTCTTGTCTTCCGAATACGCTCGTCCAAGACGGGAACGCGGTAGCGCTTTGGGATTCGGCGCTTCAGGATAGCGGGGCGACCGTTATACATAATCTTGTAGAGTTCCGCCTCCGCCCCCTTCTTTATGAGTTCCACGTGCTGAATAGAAGAGAAGCATTTAAAGGTAGAGAACCAGGTGGTAGCGTGCGGCCACGGGAGAAAAGGGTCCTGAAGCGCATCATTAGAGAACGCATCGTCCACCTCTTCCAGTTAGCAGAGGAGAACGCGGAAACGCATCCGGATAGAGCAAGAAGATACGTAGAACTGGCAAGGAAACTGAGCATGAAGAACAAAACGCCCATACCGCGCGAGTGGAAGAGGCGCTTCTGCAAGAAGTGTGGGGCGTTCTGGATACCGGGAAAGAACGTCGTGATTCGGACAAAACCGCGCCCGCAGCCACACGTGGAGTATATCTGCCTTGAATGCGGTGCCAGATATCGCTATCCATACCTAAGAGAAAAGTTAAAAGGCAAGGAAGATGAAAAGCAAAGTGCAGGGGAACAGGGGTAAGGATCTCTAATGCATCCGTTATAATGGTGGATACGTCCATATTGATCCATGGAAGAGGAGGGCGTGGGGGCATTTTCTCATCCGCTACCGAACCCCGAGCCGAATGAGGGTGCAGTGGACGAGATCGTCGCGAAGTTCGAGCAGTTCTTCCGCATCGTCTATGAGAAGGAGTTATCCGACTTCTCAATAAACAATCCGAACACCACGAGCATCGTGGTGGACTTCAGACGGCTGGAGGCCTTCGACTACGAACTTGCAGACGCTATCCTCGATAATCCGGACGTATACCTCGATGCCATGGAGGAGGCACTCTCGAGGATCGAGATCCCGGGAATCGAGCCGGGAACGCGCCTCAAGGTGCGCCTCACGAACATTCCAGAGGATAGGACACTCCTCATACGTAACATACGGTCAGAGTATATAGGAAAGATCATCGCGGCAGAGGGGCTTGTTAGACAGATCACGACTGTTATGCCCAAACTTAAGGTGGCGAGATGGGCGTGCAGGCACTGCGGAAGGACGTATGACATCTTGCAGGACGGGAACAAACTGAAGAAACCCTTCGTATGCGTCTGTGGAAAGAAGGACTTTGAACTCATCCCGGACCAGTCCGTCTGGGTGGATTTCCAGAAGATACAGATACAGGAGCCCATAGAATACTTGCGAGGCGGCGAGCAGGCTAGATTCATAGACGTATACCTCGAGGGGGATCTTGTCAATACTGTGAAGCCGGGAGACAGGGTGAACGTAGTCGGAATCCTCAAGTTAATCCAGCCGGAGGGCCGAAGAACCGTCTACGGGAAGTATATTCAAGCGCTGCACATAGAGCGCAAGCAGAAGGAGTTCGAAGAGTTGGAGCCGACACCGGAGGAGATAAAGAAGATCAAAGAACTGGCGAAGGACCCACACATATACGAGAAACTTGTCAAGTCCATCGCGCCGACGATATGGGGCCACGAGAAGATAAAGGAGGCCGTTGCACTCCAGCTCTTCGGCGGCGTGAAGAAGGAATTGCCGGACGGTTCGCGTATACGCGGAAACATCCACATACTCCTCATGGGTGATCCGGGCACAGGTAAGTCACAGATCCTCAGGCACGTGGCCCAGATCGCTCCAAAGAGCATATACGTTGCGGGAAAGACGGCATCTGGTGCAGGACTAACCGCCTCCGCTGAGAAGGATGAGATGGGGGAGGGTGGCTGGGTAATAAAGGCAGGTGCCCTCGTCCTCGCCTCGGGGGGCATAGCGGCGGTGGATGAGTTCGAGAAGATCGATCCCAAGGACAGGGCAGCCCTGCATGAAGCGATGGAGCAACAGAGTTACCACTACGACTTCGAAATAATGCTCGCAGATGGAAGAAAAGTAAAGATCGGTGAATTGGTGGATAACCTCATAGAACAGAACAGGGAACGAGTAGTTTACGCTAAGAACACGGAGATTCTCCCGAATCCTGGTGTAGAGCTGCTGGCGTACGACTTAGAGAAGAAGAGGACCGTCCTGGTGCGGGCAGATCGCGTGAGCAGGCATACAGCACCGGATAACTACGTGGAGATCGGGTTCAGCAACGGGAGAAGGGTACGCGTTACGCCTGAGCATCCGATAATGTTGTGGAGAGATGGAAAGGTTATGGAAGTCCCAGCGGAAGAGGTGCGGGTAGGAGACCTGGCAGTTGGCGTGAATGAATACGCTACCGTCGAGCACGAGTCAATCGGAGAAGATATGGCAAAATTCCTGGGCTTCCTCGCATCGGAGGGATTCACATATAGAAACGAGGGCAACGGATACTACGAGGTTGGGATCTGCAACACTGATGAGGAAATCATAGAGGAAGTGCGAGAAATCCTCGAGAAGCTTGGGCAGAAATACGGAATCAGTGTGAATCAAGAAGGGCGGAAAAAACCGCTCTACACAATAAGGGTTATTTCCAAGGACTTCTATGAAAGGATCGCAAGAGACTTCCCGGAAGTTATGGGAAACGGGCATGGAAGACCCTCGCATAGCAAGCGCGTTCCCGCAAAGATAATGTCCGCGAAAAGATCCGATAAAATTGCGTTCCTCAATGCATACTTCAAGGGAGACGGCTTTATCACGCCGCTAAGAGCTGGGTACATCACATCCTCAAGAAAGATGGCTGAAGACCTACAGGACCTCCTTCTATCCATGGGAATACATTCATACATAGCAGAGGAAGATCGGGAAGGCAGAAACTACTACAAAGTCGTTATATCCGGACCGGACTCCCTTGAGAAATTCATTGGGATTGTAAAGGACGATCGCAGGGTGAATAGAATCAGGGATCTGCTGAGAATGGCAAGAAGAAAGGCAAACCACCGAGACCCACTCCCCACGGACGTAGCACGAGAGATAAAACAGATTCTGAAGATGTTGCGCATAGATGACGGGAGAATCGGCAATAATCTAAAGCACGGGCAGAACATTCACAGGAAAACAGCAAGAAAGTACCTCGAACGGATCGAAAAGCGGCTTGAGAATCTGGACAGGGCAATAGAAACAGGAGACGTAGAAGCGATCACAAAAATACTGACAAATCGCTGGATTGCGAGAAAATTGGGCGTTCCAGAGTCAACGCTAAGATATAGGAGAAAGACAAACAAAGAGACGCAAAAAAGAATCGTGGGAATCGCTGAGAGAACATCGCGCGAGTTGCACGACAGAATAAAGAAAATAAAATCGATTATCGAGGGGGATATACGATTCCTAAGAGTAAAGAGGGTCAAAAAAGTAGAAAATAGCGGAGAGAAATGGGTGTACGACGTAACGGTAGAGCCATACCATCTCTTCGTTACGGGTGGGCTCGTCCTGCACAACACGATATCTGTTGCCAAAGCAGGCATCGTGACAACGTTCAAGGCAGATACTGCAATCCTTGCCGCCGCCAACCCGAAGTTCGGCAGATTCGACCCGTATGAGAACCCCATACAGCAGATTAACATCGAGCCGACGATTCTCTCCCGCTTCGATCTTATGTTCATCGTGCGCGAGGTCCTCGAAGCGGAAAGAGACCGGCAGATCGCTAGACATATTCTCAAGACACACCTGGCTGGAGAGAAGCGCATGGCTTACACAAAGGGGACCGATACCTCACTCACGGCCGAGGAAGTGGAGGAGGCAGAGAAGCACGTCAAGCCAGAGATTGACATTGACCTCCTGAGGAAGTACATCGCCTACGCACGCTCCCATGTCTTCCCAACGCTCACGGAGGAGGCGATGAAGAAGATTGAGGAGTTCTACGTGAATCTCCGCCAGCTGGGCAAGAAGAGCGGAACGGTGCCGACGACGGCGAGACAGCTGGAGGCGCTCATACGTCTAGCAGAGGCGTCCGCACGTGTTCGTTTGTCCGACAAGGTGACAGCGGAGGATGCGGAGAGGGCCATACGTCTCGCCCAGTCGTCCATGGAGGAGGTGCTCAAGGATAAGGAGACAGGCGTCTTTGACTACGACATCCTTACGACCGGCGAGTCCAAGAGCAAGCGTGAGAAGATGAAGATCATACTCAACATCATACGCTCATACACGCAGGAGCATGACAGCATACCGTTGGAGGATCTGGTTGACGAGGCGAGGGGTTTCGGCATAGACGACCAGGAGGTCTACGACCTTGTAGAGAAACTGAAGAAGAATGGAGAGATATATGAGCCGAGACCAGGGATCCTACGGCCCGCCGGATAAAACGATGCGCGCATCTACCGCGTAAATACCGTCCGACGTGGCGATAATTGGATTCACGTCAACCTCTTCTATCTCGGGGTGAGTTACCAGGAATTTGGAGAAGGCAACGAGAATCTTTGCAAGTGACTCTCTATCAACACGGACGCCGCGGGCTCCCCTGAGGATTGGGGCGCCCTTCAGGGAGTCCATCATCTCGTAGGCATCCTCCTCGGTAATGGGCGCGACCCTTGCAACGACGTCCTTGTACACTTCCACAAATATCCCACCGAGGCCAAAAAGGATGACTGGACCGAACTGGGGGTCCCTCTTGCCACCCACGAAGAGCTCAACGCCCTTCAACTGTTTCTGAACCATGATCGTGGCACCGAAGCGCTTCTGCAACTGGTAGAAATGGTGGAGAAAAGAGTCATCGTCAGAAACGTTAAGGACAACCGCGCCGGCGTCGCTCTTGTGGATGACTTCGTCGGAGACTGCCTTCAACACGACAGGATAGTGCTGGCGGGCGAAGGACAGTGCTCGATCCACGTCGGGCGTAACGAGTGTCGGAGGAAACGGAACGACATTTGAAAGTATTTTCTGCGAGCGCCAGGGATCAAGGACCTTACTTGCCAAAGATCACACCTCCCAGGACGAAGAGGAGACCAGCCGCAAAGAGATACGTCGCCACCGTCCTGTCCGTGGAGAAGATGACTGAAGAGATGAGAAGTGCTATGCCCGCGAGGGGGAGAACATACTTCACCGCGACGTTGCTCTTCCTATGAGGGCTATAGGACTCGAGGCGGGATACTTGGTCTTCCAGATCATAGATCTTTCGCTCGAGAAGGGAAACGCGCTCCTCAAGGCGGGAAACGGTGGAGACGTAGGCGTTCAGTTCCTTTCGGATCATATCCGTCAGGGTCTTCTGGGCGAGGCGGAGGCGGGTATCTACCATCTTGTCCACATCGACGGCGAGCTCCTTCTTCATACGCTCCGCCTGCTCCACGAAGGCGTCAGCGGCTATCTCACGTATCTCGTTGCGTAGAACGCGGAGCATATCCCTCTCGGCGAGGAGTATGAGCTTCCGCGCCTCGTCCTCGCCTATCCCCATGGATTTTAGTGTTTCAACGATCTCGTCAGAACTGGATCCCTGACGGATCATTGCCTTTATGGTCTCAAGAACATCGGCCATGATGAGAATACAGAACCAGAATTTAAAGGGGTTTTGTGGATGTTTCCGCCGAGGACCCGGGATGGCAACAACGATTTAATCCCGTAGACCCCTACGCGGGCAGACTTGCCTTCCCGGGATCCTTATCTGGGCCTACGAACCTTTTCCATCACCCCCTCCGTCCGCAATTGGAAA